>JADGQE010000175.1 GCA_017882055.1 Thermoflexales bacterium | reverse complement strand
TATCAAAGCGGACTACGTCCGCACCCATGAATTAGGCGGCGCAATGATCTGGAACCTGGGCAGCGACGATGGTTCATTGCTCGGCGCGTTGTATGAGCGCCTGTCTGCGCCGACGCCGTGAAGCAACTGCCGGTGTGCACACAACGATTACCCATGGAAACCTCACGCTTGAAATTCGCCGCAACTATACTCGAAGTAAGCCTCACGCACGGGCGATCACAAGAGCCACCCCTACGGCGTCATGGGAATGACGCTTGATGATGACTTACGGCCGGACATGCCCCGCGCCGATGACCACCCACTTGTACGTTGTCAGCTCACGCAGACCCATGGGGCCGCGGGCATGCAGGCGCTGTGTAGAAATGGCGACTTCGGCGCCCAGGCCAAATTGCGCCCCATCGGTGAAGCGGGTGCTGGCGTTGACGTACACCGCCGCCGAATCCACTTCGGCGACAAAGCGTGCGGCGTGGGCGTCCGTGCGAGTGAGGATGCCGTCTGAATGGCCGGTACTGTGAGCTTCAATGTGCGCCATCGCTTCGTCTAAACTCTCCACCACTTTGATGCCCAGGATAAGTGACAGCCACTCGGTGTCAAAATCGTCGGGGCCGGCCGAACTGACACGCGGATCCGCGGAGAGGAAGGGTTGCGCTGAAACGTCTGCACGAAAGGTGACACCGGCCGCGCCGAGGTGAGTCACCAAACGCGGGAGAAATTCAGCCGCAACAGCGCGATGAACGAGTGCGGTATCGAGCGCGTTGCAGACGGTCGGCCGCTGGACTTTCGCATTGGTGATCACGTTCAGCGCTGCCTCGAGATCGGCCGACTCGTCTACAAATAAATGGCAAATGCCAATGCCGCCCGTGATGACGGGGATACGACTATGCTCGCGGCAATAGTGATGCAAACCCGCGCCGCCGCGCGGAATGATCATATCGACATACTCGTCGAGCGCCAGGAGTTCAGTCACGCGGGCGCGGTCGGCGTCGTCCACAAACTGGACGGCCTCGACAGGAAGTCCCGTATCCGTCAGCGCCTGCTGAATGGCGGCGACCAGCGCACGGTTCGAGTTCAACGTCTCACTACCGCCACGCAGGATGACGGCATTGCCGGTTTTCAACGCCAACCCGGCCACATCGACCGTGACGTTGGGCCGCGCTTCGTAGATGACCCCGATAACGCCCAGCGGCACGCGTTGTTTATGGATGGCGAGACCGTTGGGCATAGTGGCAGCCTCGAATACTTCACCTACTGGATCAGGCAGGGTGGCGACGTTTCGTTGGTCAGCCGCAATACCGGCCACGCGTGATTCGTTCAAGGTCAGGCGATCCAGCATGGCTGGTGAAAGGCCGTCGGCTTGCGCCGCGGATACGTCTCTGGCATTAGCCGCCAGGATTTCAGTGCGCCTGGCCATCAATTGATCAGCCAACGCAATCAGCGCCGCATTCTTTTGATCGGTCGTGGCACGCGCCAGTTGTCGGGCGGCCAATCGGGCGTGTTGGCCCATTTCTTTCATCGACATCCGTCACCTCCGCATTCCATTCACAGGTAATTGTTTACCGAGGTGTCATGCCGCCTAGCGCGCCACCGCCGCGATGCGGCGGGCATGGCGTGAGCATCTTTTCGCGAAGCATCTCTACCACGATTGGCACTCGATGCTGACTGGTGTAGAGACGGGAGCACTGCACCGCATGTGTTCTTCGTCGCACACAACGCTCCTCAGAATGACATTCCAAGAAACGCGATAAATAAATACATTCACAAGAGCGCCAGATCGTTGCGATGAATCATCTCATCGCCGTAGGTATAGCCGAGTAAGGTTTCGATTTCTCCAGATTGGCGGCCACGAATGAGAGCCAATTCATCGGAACTGTAGTTGGCGATGCCGCGCGCGATTTCGCGCCCGACGGCGTTCATCACTTGAATGGTATCGCCGCGCTCAAAAGTCCCCTCGACGGCGGTCACGCCGACCGGCAGCAGGCTGCTGCCATGTTGCAGCGCTTGCATTGCACCCGTGTCCACTCTCACATAGCCGGGTACTCGTCCGCCTGCCAGAATATACCGTTTGCGGCTCTCGACCGATGTGGCCACAGCCTGAAACCAGGTCCCCAGTTTTTCGCCTGCAGCCAGGCGTGTCAACACATTCGGCTCACGACCACTGGCAATGACGACCGTCGTCCCGGATCGTCGCGCGAGATCGGCCGCTTGCAGCTTGGTGACCATTCCACCCGTGCCAAGTCCGTTGGCCGTTCCGCCCGCGGCTTGCCAGAGAGCTGGCGGAATGTCGGGCGCAGTTACGTCGGTGACCAGCTGCGCAGTTGGATCGAGTATGGGATCGGCTGTATAGAGACCGGCCTGATCCGTCAATAGCACCAGCAAATCGGCGTCAATCAAATTCGCTACGAGAGCAGACAGATTGTCATTGTCGCCTACGCGGATTTCTTCGGTGGCAACAGTGTCGTTTTCGTTAACGATCGGGATGATACCGTGCTCCAACAGCGCCGTGAGCGTGTTGCGCGAATTCAAGTAGCGGCGGCGGTCGGCAAGGTCGGCCCGCGTCAAGAGCACCTGAGCAATCGTCAGGCCATACAGCCCAAAGATTTGCTCATAGAGTGCCATGAGACGCGGTTGACCGATGGCCGACAGCATTTGCTTGACGGGCAGGTCTTTGGGCAATTGCATCAAGCCTAATCGCTCGCGCCCGGCTGCTACCGCGCCGGATGATACCACAATAATTTCGCTGGCCTCGGAACGCAGCCGGGCTACTTGTTGGGCTATTTCGACCAGGCGCGGCGGAGCGAGACGCGGCGTCCCGGCGGTGAGCGTGGACGTGCCGCATTTTACAACCAGGCGGTGAAAGGTCATGGGAAAGTGAGCTCCAAGTCGACGGCCTAAATCCGGGCCAGTTGTTTGCCACTGGCAGGCGAAGTCTACCACTCGATCACAAAGTTCGCCACTGCAGCACACGTCAGTCAGCAATTCTCATTTTGGCAACTGTCATTCCGAGCGGAGCGACGCCCGGCGGCCCAGGCCATGTCCCGTGCCATGCACGGGTGGCCCGCCAGGCGCCGGCGCACTGCGCCGGACATGGGCGGAATCTCTATGCTAGTCAACAATGCGAGCCTGCCGGGGTAGAGATTCCTCGTCACAAACTGCGTTCCTCGGAATGACAAGCACGGCCATGCATCCAAATTGAGAATTGCTGCACGTCGGCGGCGCTAGACCGATGATTCCATTGTGGCTGGCAACGATCATTCACACGTTTGCGCGTTGCGATTTTGATTCCAGGTTGTGGTTTCGGCGTTTCTATACATCGACGTCGATGACAGGGTATCATCGATGTCGATTGCCAACATCGCTAGATCGCATCACCCGTGATGCCACCGGGTGGGTTGGTCGGCATCAGTGCCAGCTAATGGTCTGCGCAATTTGCTGAAGCCAGGCGACTAAGTCGGTCAGCAGGGACGAACTATTCTGGAATGGCGTTTCAGGGTTGATCCGGGTCGCTGCGTCTTGAGCGGCTTTGCCAGCCTCCGTCTCTTGCACGGCGATGACCTGGCCTTGATAAGCGAAGATAACATTCACCCAGCTCTGTAGAAAAGATCGCATGGCCGGATCTTTGGCGAGCGCAAAATATTCGTCCGAGCCGAATGCAACCTGACGATCGACTTTGATGTTCTGAGTGATCCATTCGTCGGTGATGGCTGCATTCAAGTCTCGCCGTCCTTTTAGCAAGGCTAGATCGATACTCTGCTTGCTCAGTTGGGCGATGCTATTTTGACCGTTGTTGAAAACGTTGGCGCCCCCTGCCAGATTAGCCTGGGCCGCCTGTTGATAACTTTGATTCTGGACACGCGCCTGAATGGTGGTCTGACCCGAGGCCTGATTCAAAGCGGCCTGATTGCCGTACAGCCCCATATTCGCTGACGAAGCGGCTCCTTGAGATTGAGCCACAATCGCCGACAGAGTATACGGAGTGACCACGCCATAGCCCATTCGATCCGGTAATGATCTCGCCGGAGAGAGTGAACCAATATCTCTCGCAGTTCGGCCTTATCGTCTACAATGAGAACAACAGGGACATCCAACTGATTCGTTCCATTAATTTGAATTGGTCTCAGCATATGGCTCTCGCTGCCGGGACTCGGATTGTGCTCTTATTGTGGCTTGTTTCCCCCAGCATAGTCAAATTGCGAGAGAGGTAATGTGATGAGCAATATGCACAGGACTGACCAGCCGGATCGGCAGTGAATCGATACAGTAAGTAGACCCTAACGCTCTCAGTCTACGCTGATGACGTTCATCGGGATGCAGGCCAGCCTACGAGTCCCGTTCTCAAACACATCGTCCAAAACAAAACACGAAGGCCCTGGCGTCTTCGTGTTTTGAGATACCGTTAACTTACTTCAGCGATGAATACTGCCGCGCACTAAGGCCTGCCGATCATGGCACGTCCTCACCCAGTCGCGCCGTTGCTATCAATGCGTCCATCGCGCAGCTTGACCACCCTGCGGGCAAACGCGACCACGCGCGGATCGTGCGTGGCAAAAACGAAAGCCGTGCCGGTTTTCTCGTTGAGACGCTGCATGATCTCCATCGCCTGTTTACCGTTATCGGTATCCAGGTTAGCCGTCGGCTCATCGGCCAGCACCAACAACGGTCGCGGCGCTAAGGCGCGTGCAATCGCCACACGCTGCTGCTGGCCGCCACTCATCTGATCGGGACGATGCCTGGCGCGATCAGACAACCCGACGGCCTTCAACAATTCCATGACACGCTCGCGTCGTTCCTTCGCATTCACGCTGCCCAACAACAGAGGCAGTTCGACATTCTCGTAAGCGGTGAGGACGGGCACGAGCGCGAAGAATTGAAAGATAAAGCCGATGCTCTCGCGTCGCAGATCGGCGCGTTGATTGGCATTGAGGCGCGTCACGTCCTGTCCTTTTATTTTCACCGCGCCCTTGTCGGGTTTGTCGAGGCAGCCGATCAATTGTAAGAGAGTCGTTTTGCCTGAGCCGGACGGACCGACGAGTGCGGTGAATTCGCCTTCGCCAATATTTAGACTGACATCGTTAAGCGCGTGAGTTTCGACCTCGCCAACGTGATAGACTTTGGTAACGTTTTCCAATTGAATAGCGTCCATGAGAATCTTCCTCACTGATCAAGAACGTAACGCGTCGACCGGCTCCAGATGAGCCGCGTAGCGCGCAGGGTAAAGCGCCGCCAACAAAATAACGAACAGCGTCGCCAACGATAGAGCCGCAAATTGACCGGTGTCAAAACGGGCATATATGGTGGTGCCCAGAGCAAAGCTATTGCCCGCCACGGCCGCCATCTTGTCGCCAATGCTGATCCCGGTTGTAGCCAGATAGGCGACTCCGCCCAGGCCAAACACAATGCCGATGATGACGCCCAGCAGGCCAAGGATGCCGGCTTCCAGCAAAAACATCTGCATGATCTGTCGCTGCTTCATGCCGAGCGCCGCCAGGATGCCCATTTCACGAATGCGCTCGAAGACCGCCATGAGCAGCGTGTTGGCGATAATCACCGCGACAATCAAGATCACAATGCCATCGAGCAGCACGTAGAAGCTCATGCCGGCCTGGATCGCGTTGATGAGCAGGCTATTCATACTTGACCAGGTCACAATACTGACACCGGGGCCTTGCAAAGCGGCCGCGACTTTGTCCGTATCGGCCTGATCCTTCAACAGAATGAAGATGGCGCTGGCGTGCCCGGCCACCCCTGTAAACGCCTGCGCTTTGGAGAGAGGCATGAAGACCGAGCTTTGGTCATAGCTGGGAATGCCGGTCGAGAACAGACCTCGAACCGTGAAGGTCCCTTCGTCCGGTTGCCCATCCGCATTGACAATCGCCAGGTTCACTTTTTGCCCGGCCCCGATGTTCAAACTATCGGCCAGTAGTTTGCCGATCAGAATTCCATCCCGATCGTCCGCTGTCAGAAAGCTACCGGCGACCACAGAAGTCTGAATGGGCGTGTAAATCGGCGAAGCGGTATCAATGCCATACAGCTGCAAGCTGGCCGAATCATTGAGCGTGTCGAGGATGACGCCGGCCCAGAGAACGGGCGCGGCAGCCTTCACCTCGTTCAACGCGTTGGCGCGTGTCGTGAGATCTTCAGTATTCGCCAGCAAGTCTTTCGATTGCAGACTCAATTTATCTTCTTCAAACGAGCTGGCGCGAATCTGCAGGTGCCCGGTCCTGAACACAATGCTGTTTTGCAGCGAATCTTCCAGCACACCCGCAATCAGACCCGCCATCCAGATCAGCAGCGCCAGACCAAAAGACACCGACAACAGGGTCAGGATCGAACGCCGCCGGTTGCGTCCCAGATCGCGATAGGCTAACATCCACAATTTACTGAGCGACATAGTGAAGCCCTCCGTAATTGCCGCTATACATGGTGCAGCGCCTGCGCCGGTTCCTTGCGTGAAGCTTGCCAGGCCGGATAGAGTGAAGCGATCGCCGCGATGACGACGACGAGCACCGCGCGGCTGAGAAGATCGGCCACGGTGATAACGGGGTACAGTCGGCTCCCCATCAAGGCGCCAACATCGCCCATGCCCGTAGTGAAGCTGGATAGATCGATCCCCACCTGTCCCATGGCCGCGATCAGGATGAGGCCCAGCCCACATCCCAACACGGCCCCGACCACTCCGATCAGCGAACCTTCCAACAGGAACAGGCCCATGACTTGTCGGCCCTTCATGCCCAAGGCTGCCAGGACGCCCATCTCGCGCGTGCGCTCAAACACGGCCATCAGCATCAAATTCAGAATGCCGATACTGGCGATGAACAACACCACGATCCCAAAGAAACTGGAGAAAGCAAATTTAGTATCAAGTGCCTGACGCAGGTCCGGCTTGAGAGTTTGCCAAGAATCGACTTCGTAGTCAGGCAAGTTGGCTTGAAGCGCAGCCATCACAGTATCTTCCGAGCCGATCGCCTTCAGGAAGATGGCCGCTTCGGTGGCCTGACCGCGCAGATTGTAGAGCGTTTGCGCATCCGTCAGGGGAATGAGCACCATACCCTTTTCGGCGTCCGGCATATGCAGATCGTAGATGCCCACGACGGTAAAAGTGTGTTGGCGCATCAATTCGTTCTGGCTGCGGCCCAGCAGAGTGACGTTGTCGTTAACGCCGACCTGCAACCGATCGGCCAACGCTTTGCCGATGACGATGGCATCGCCATCCTCGGCGGATAGAAAGCGCCCCGCCGAGATGTTTTCGGCTTGCAAACTGATCGGCGCTTCGATCGCCGGCTCAATCGCCGTAATCGCCACGGGGGCAGCATTGCCGTGACTACTGACGATGCCCGCCGTATTGATCCGTTTTTCGGCAGCAACCACTTGCGGCAGCGCGCGTGCCGCCGCTACGACGGCATCCGCGTCGGCCAGTGGCAACAAGGGCAAGCGGCTGGCCTTGTCCCGAAAGCCGGGCGCATGGACTTGCAGATTGCCGCCATATAAGCGCACGGCGTTACCAAAGATCGCCTGATCGGAACCTTTGATCAGGCCATCCATGAACAGGAGCAAGATGACGCCGAGCACGATCGCCACCAGCGCAATCACCGTGCGGCGCCAGTTGCGCCACATATTGCGCCAGGCCAGTTTGATCGATTGACTCATACTTTCACCTCGTTAGACGACCGACATCTCACCTTACACACCCGCGACGCCTAGCGGCCCACTGGCGCTTCGCGCCAGACACACCGCACTGCACGCAGTGGGTGCAAGTGTGGGCAAGCGGGTGTCCAGTTATTTCACCCTGGATTCCCGCTTGTGCGGGAATGACAATGATCGTGTCCAGTTTATGCTGCAAGTTCTTCGTACAAGTCTTTCCAATTTGGATTGACGCTCTCGATCAGTTGTAATTTCCAGGCTCGATTCCATTTCTTGAGTTGTTTCTCGCGCGTAATCGCTGCTAGCGGTGTATCCGCCGTTTCATACTAGACCAATTGATGGATGTTGTATTTCTTTGTAAAGCCCTCGACCAAATTATGCTTGTGCTCCCAAATTCGGCGCGCAAGGTTGTTCGTCGTTCCGATGTAAAGTGTGCCATTGCGTCGACTGGCAAGGATGTAAACGTAGTATTGTTTCATCTTTGCGCATTCT
>JADGQE010000174.1 GCA_017882055.1 Thermoflexales bacterium | reverse complement strand
CCCTAATGCTTTCTGAATAGCAATTTCAAAATCGCCTTTGTGATCGTTAATCCACGACAAATAGTAAAGGCTTTGGTTGATGAGTTCTGACGATTCGACTTTCTTGTATTCGATGATAACAGGGTTGTCATCTTCCGAAATTGCCAGTGTGTCAATTCTGCCTGCATGTTGAGTGCCAGTGGGAAACTCGGACGCCACGAATCGACTGTTAAACACCGTTTGCAAATTCTTCTCAATAAGTTCTTGTAGCGTCTTCTCCGCTACAAAATTGCTTTGCTCCATCGCGGCAAGACGTTGACTGGCTATCGAAAATAAAGGCATGAAAAGATCCCTTCTCGGTAATGCAGCTAATGGCGGAGTTCAGTCGCGTGCCACCGACCCGATGCCAACCGTCAAAAATGACGCTCAACTCACGCAGTTGGCCGAGGTGTCGGCTGTACGCCGTGTTGGGCGGCACTATTCAGCGAACATTTCGGCGAGAACAGAAAGGACTGCTTTTTGCGCTGACAGGCTAAGGTGTCCCAGTCGTTTGATCAAGCGTGACTTATCAACGGTCCGCATTTGATCAAGAACCACCTGACCAGCCTTGCCTTGAAAGCGGCAGGCCACACGCGTTGGATAAGATTGTCCCTGGGTGGTCATTGGCGCAACAATAACGGTTGCGATATATCGATTCATCTCATCGGGCGAAATGATGAGACAAGGTCGCGTCTTTTTGATTTCACGCCCGACGGCTGGATCGAGACCGACCAGGTAAACATCGAAGCGTTTGGCTACCATTTCCACTCGCTCAGGTCCCAGTGCGTGGCGGCGGGTTCATCGAGGAGTCGGTCATCACCGCGCCTGGCCATAGCCCGAAACTGTTCGTCCCAGCCATAGCGTGGGCGTGAGGTGGGGCGGATGACAAGTTGGTCACGCTGTACGGCAATTTCTACTTCATTGCCCAGTCCAACCTGGTCTATAAGCAACTTGGGGATACGGATACCACGCGAGTTGCCGATCTTGATAATGGGAGTCTTGACTACGTTCATGGTTCCCTCACTCTAAGCCAATGTACCTACATTGTACTCACCGGTGAAAGATAAGTCAATACTGGGTGGGTGGGCATGAGCGGCCCAACTACAAATAGACGACACGTCTGTCGCATTTACATTTCAGAGTGTCAGACTTGTTGTATCCATATGCCCTGATCGTAGCACGGCACTCGCCAGAGTCAAATTTACGCCGCGCCTTTGGCCTCTCGATCCAGCTGCTCATAGAATGCCGCCATGAAAGCGTGGCGACCTTCGGCGATCGTTCGGCCGGTGGCCGTTTGCATTCGATCTTTGATCTTGGATAGTTTCACCACGTACTCGTGCACCGGCGTATGCCGGCGCGGATCGGCTTCGCTGCCGTCCATGCGATCGACGTAGTCGGGCGGAACGTCGGCCCACAGCTTTTGGCCGCGCCAGCCGCCAAAGGCAAAGGCCCGCGCAATCCCGATCGCGCCGATCGAATCCAACTTGTCGGCGTCGAACAGCACTTGCGCTTCGAGCGTGCGCGGTGCCGGCCCCGATCGAAACCGATGGGCCTCGATGGCATGGGCCACCGCTTCGATGAAACCTTGCGACGCCTGGCGGCCCAGGCCATACCCAACGCCACGCGTTGGTGGTCCGCCAGGCGCCGGCGCATTGCGCCGGATATGGGCAGGCTGGTCGTCATGATTTTCATCGGCGCTTTCACCCGTCGCAAGGTTGCTCAATATCTCTCGCGCGCGCAGGGCGGCGGCTGCCTCGTGCCCGGCCCGGCCCTGATCCAGCCCGATGTCGTGCAGCAGCGCGGCGACGCGCACAATATCGCGATCCGCGCCTTCGGCCTGCGCGATTTTGTCGGCCAACTGCATCACGCGCAGCACGTGATCGAAGTCATGCGCCGAGTCGGCGTTGGCGGGATACAGCGTGCGGGCGTAATCGATGGTGATCATGCTGTTGGCCTATTTTGATGATTGGCTTCGATAACTTCCCGATAAATCTCGATCCACTGCGCGGTAACGACGCGGATGTCAAAGCGGCGGCTCAAACATTTGGCCCGCGCGCCCATACGTTCGTGCAAGCCGCGATCGGCGCACAGCCGCTGAATCGCCGCGGCCAGTTCACGCGGATCGTTCCCGGTCAGAATACCGGCCGGCTCAGGGTTGGATTCATCGGCAAATTCGTCCCACCACGCGGCGCACAATCCGAGATAAGGCTTGCCGCAGGCCATCGCCTCGATCACCGATACGGGGTTTACTTCACTGAATGACGTGGTGGCAAATACATCGGCCATGGCCAGATACTGCTGAATCTGCGCGCGCGGCATCGCACCGAGGAAACTGACGCGCGATCGAATCGGCGCGGCCTTCGCTTCCAGCGCGGCGCTCGATTGTCCGTCGCCGATGATCATCCAGTGTGCGTCGGCGCCGCTGTTGACCGCGCGGATCAGCGCTTCGGCAAACGCCATCAGATTCTTTTCAGGCGTCACCCGTCCGACGTAAATGAACAACGTCCGCTCTTCAGGAATGCCCAACGTGGCGCGCAGAGCGCGATCGGGCGGGCGATCGAACGCGTCCAGGCGGATACCGTTGCGCACCACGCGGATTCGATCGGCCGCGTCGGGCGCCAGCGACTTCAGCCAGCGGACACTGTCTTGTGATGGCGCAGTCGTCAGCGTGCTGTTGCGCACGAAGCGGCTGATATTTTGGCTGACAAAACGCAGCAGCAGCGGCTGCACGAGGCGCGGGTAATTCTGCACATACAGATCGTGGCGGGTATGATTCGTGAAGATCAGCGGCCGGAGGTGCTGCCGCGCCATGACCGCGGCGACGTGGCCGATGTCGATCGCTTCGTGGGCGTGCAATACATCCAGTGTGGTGACGGCGTGCTGCGCTTCGGCCTTGAGCCGCCAACCCATCCTGAACTGGGACGTACCCAGCGGCAGGCCCGGCGATCGCCAGATGTTGGCATCGAGATCGGTGTGGCTGGTGTAGCCGAAGGTGAAGACGTGGGCGGCCAGGCCGCAAGCGAGCAGCTCGGCGTGATGCTCAGACACGAAGGTACTCACGCCGTTGATGATAGGCGGAAAACTGTCGGTGAACTGGCCGATATGAATTGGCTGCATAAGCTGCCGGGTACGACTTCGGGTTATTTTCCCCCGCCAGCCGTGGGCCATTGCGACGGTGGCGCGGGCGGCAGCACCGGCTGCAGCGGCTTGGGAACCCGTTGATACGGGTCGCGAATCAGCAGAATCAGTATAGCCGCGCCCAGCCATAGCACGAGGGTGTTGAAGTAAAACGGCGCGCTGTGCGCGACCGATTCGTAGAGCGAGCCGCCCAGTGTGGGTCCGATGGCTTGCCCCAGACTCTGTGCGCTCGTATACAGGCCAAACGCGGTGCCCCGGCTCTTCGCGCTGCTCAAATCGGCCACGAGGGCCTGTTCGGCCGGCGTGGCTGCGCTGAAGCCGATCGCGACGCTGATCCAGATAGCGACCAACGGCAGCAAGACCCATGCGCCGATAATGGGTATGAGCAAAATGAGATTAGGAACGACCAGGCTGGCCACGCCGCTCGTGATCAAGCCGGCCGCGATGGGTCGTTTGCGCCCAACCCGGTCGGCTAATTTGCCCAGGCGGGATTGCAGGAACGAAAAAACGATCGCCGAGGGCACGTAGGCCAGGGCCACCACGATCACGTCGAATTTCATGTCGTTAAGCACAAATTGAATTGTGATCGGAGCCAGAGCGGCCGCCGCAATCGAGGTGCACAGCACGATTGCGATCAACACCAGCATCTGGTGGGTAAGGGTCGGTTTTAAGGCCGGCAGCGTAATGACGATATCTCGCCGTTGGGCCGGGGGGTGGGTTTCGGGCAGATACCGCCAGGCCCATACCAGGCCGATCGCGTTCAACACCGCATAGAACGCAAAGACGATCGCCCAGGCGGTGGGATCGAAGTGAGTCAACAGTAGGAACGGGGCACCGATCGCCGCACCATAGAGTCCGCCGCGGGCCAGCATCTCTTCGACCGAGCCGAACAGGTTGCCGTGCTTACCCTCGGCCGCCAGATCGGCCGTAATCGCGTAGGCGCTGAGCCACAATAATCCGGCAGCAATGCCTTGCGCGATTCGTCCCCAGAGCAGCCAGGCAAAGGAGCTGCCGGCCGCAAAGAAAATGTTGGAGAGGAGTTGCAAAGCCATGCCGCCAATGAAAAAACGCCGCCGCCCAAAATGATCCATGGCCGGGCCGACAAAGGGCCGCATCAGCAGCATCATCAACGCGTATACACCGAGCAGGTCGCCCACCTGAACGGCGTTAAGGCCCAGCTTAGTGGGACCATAGGTCGGAATGCCCAGCGTAAGAACGCCGATCGGGAAGGACGACAGCAATAAGGCGCGCCGCATCACCCATAGCGAGCGGGCCGTGCTATCCATGTTGACAGGCTGGGGAATAAGTTCTTTAATCTTCTGCATCAAGTATTCAGTCTCAGCATCCGGTCGGTGGTGCGCGTTCGTGGTTGTGCACCGCGGATTATAGCACAGTCAGGTCAGGGAGAAACCTGAGATCGATCAACCCGCTGCAAGATCGATTTAAGCCGCTTCTCGAAGTCGTGGCGGGTTAGCATGACACGATGCCCGCAGGTCAGGCATTTGAGGCCGATGTCGGCCCCGATGCGCGTCACCTGCCAGTCGGTGCCGCCGCAGGGGTGCGGTTTTCGCATTCGGACAGTGTCGCCGACATGGATGTCGATCGGCATGGTGGCCTCCGCGCGTGATTATACAGCTAGGTAATTGGATTGGGTGTTGACGTCAGCGTTGCGAAAGGTATAATCGCCGCAGCTGCTGTTTCTAACGAAACCGCCCGATCGGATTTGATCGGGCGGTTTTTGAAATCGCCTGACTACTGGGGGCCGACTGTTGTTCCAGCCAAAACTTCCTTTACGCGATTGGCGGCGCGGCGCGCTTCGTGCATGACCAGGCCCAGCTTGGCATCTTTACCGACCATCGTGGCGAGCGCCGCTTCTCGCCCGGCCGGCACAACGATGATGCCACCTTCCGTGCCGTCGAGCAGAATCCGATCGATCTCGCCGCGCGATAACCGGCCCAGCACCCGTTCGCTCAGTGCGATGATCGAGGCCGCCATCGCGGCAACTTGCGGGCTATCGACCGGGTTATCCTTGTGCTTGTAGCCTTCACCGGCGTACGCGGCGACGACAAAGCCCTCGATGCTGACGACGACTGTGCCGTGGAGTCCGCCCACCGCTGCGTGCAGATCCTGCAAGATTTCTTCAAGTATCTGAACCCGATATTCGGGCATGCGACCTCAATGTGATCTGAGCTGGTTTGAAGTATACCGCGAGTTGAGAGGGCAGGCAAACGCGCGCACTGGGCTCACACGTTCTTGGATAAGCTGTTGACGAGCGATTCCGCCAACAAATCGGCGGCGGCATTGGCCGGTCGATGACGGCGCCGCACCAGCGTGATCTGCCAATCGGGCAGCGCCGCATCCGTCAACTTCAATTCGATCAAGGTGCCCGCTTCGAGTTCCATGCGCGCCGAAATTTGTGGAATGCTGCTCACGCCCACGCCGGCGATCAACAGGCCCTTGACCAACTCGACCGGACTTAACTCGATCCAGTTTTTTCCTCCGTCGACGGCGCTGGCTTTGACTTCTTCCAGAAACGATCGATAAGCCGGTCCCCAGTAAGACACCAATAACCGATCGGTTGCCAGGTCCGATCGGGTGACAGAGCGCGCTCGATCGGCCGCGCCCGCGACGCAGATCAATTTCGATCGAAACGTGCCGATGGTTTCGAGCTGCGGATGCACGATCGGGCCGGAGAGCAAAGCGAGTTGTACCACATCATCCAAGAGCAGTCCGGGCGATTCCCACGAGTGCGCCGATCGAACCTGCACTTCAATTTCGGGGCAGGCTTTTTGAAAGGCGACGAGTGCCGGGGCGAATAGGTATGCGCCGGTGGTCACGGTGACGGCGATGCTCACGCGTCCGCCCGAACCTTTGTGCGCGGCCTGTACCGACTCTTTGCCTTGCTTCAGCACGTCGAGCGCACGCTGAGCGTATGATAGAAACGCTTCGCCTTCGGGCGTGAGCGCCACGCCGCGTCCCTGCCGTCGCACCAGTGTCACGCCGATCTCGCGTTCCAGCGAGCGCAGTCGATCGCTGATCGTCGGCTGGCCGAGATCGAGTTCGGACGCGGCCCGGCTCAGGCTGCGATAGCGGGCAACAGATAAGAAAGCGATTAGCTGATCTTCAGTCATGACATGTATTGCGTATTGCGTGTTGCGTGCTGCGTATGTATCAGTTTTTCCGATAGGTGTTATGGCTGTTTCGGGATTGATTGGATTGTGTAAACGATTATACTGGAAATCGTAAAACAGAATATGGAATACGCGATACGCACCACGCACTACGTGAGGTTTAACATGTCTCAACTTGCCCAGTCCATCTTCGGTCAACGCGCCGCATTTTATACCACCAGTTCCACCCACACCGATAAGGTTGTGTTAGATCGAGTGATTGAGTTGGCGCAGCCGCAGCCAACTTCGCTCGTGCTCGATGTGGCGACGGGTACGGGCCACACGGCTTTTGCTCTCGCGCCGCATGTGCGTGAAGTCATTGCGACGGATGTTACGCGGGAGATGCTTTTTGAAGGCGGAAGGCTGCGCCTGGCGGCCCACCGCCGCGCAGCGGCGGACATGGGCAAGGATGAAAGAGGAATCGCCAACGTTGAGTTTCGGATGGCCGATGTGCATGATTTACCATTCGATGACGCGATGTTCGACATCGTGACTTGCCGCCGGGCGGCGCATCACTTTACAGATATTGCCAGAGCGTTGAGTGAGATGCAGCGCGTGCTCAAACCGCACGGACGTTTGGTGATCGACGATCGCAGCGTGCCGGAAGATAGTTTCGTCGATGCGACGATGAACCGGCTCGACGTGCTGCACGATCGATCACACGTGCGCGAATATCGACCGGGCGAATGGGAACGCCTGTTGCAGGCAGCGGGCTTTGTCGTCGAAACGATCGAGCCGTATACCCGGCATCGACCATTGTCGGCGCTGACCGAGAAGGCTGAGCCGGAAGACGCGGCTGAAATCGAAGCGATGATGGCTGCCTTGAATGAATCGCAGCGCGCGGCGATGAACATCGTCGACAAAGATAGCGAGACTTACATGAATCACTGGTTCGTGATGATCGCCGGTACGAAAAGTGAAGAGTCCCACAGGGATGCTTCGCAATGATAAGTGATATACTACGGATATGGAGGCAGAAACCGAGTTTGAGAAGGCAGTGCGTGACGCATTTGCCGACGTAAACTATGATATGGTTCCTGTTCTGGCGAAATTATCGCCTGAACAACGTTTTGCCATGATCGGTGATTTGGCCGATCACGCCCGCGAGACTTATATCGCGCAGGAATTGCGCGCGAATCCCAATTTGTCTTTGGAAGAAGCACGCTTACGGGCCGCAGAGAGGATGCTGTTAAATGGCGGAGTCGATCCGGCGATCGTACAGAGAGTTTGTCGGCACAGTCGCTGACGTGTTGGATCGTCTCAACATCGAATACGGCATTGCCGGTTCGTTCGCGAGCAGCCAGTACGGTGAGCCGCGCCAGACCCTGGATGTTGATCTGACGCTGCATCTTCAGCCCGCCGAAGCTGACCGCTTCGCGGCGGCGTTTGAAGCGGTTCAAATGGCGGCTGATGCTTATGCCATTCGTGAGACGTTTGGCTACACCAATCCATTGCCGTTCGGCGTGATCGATTTTGCCAACGGCTGGAAAGCAGATTGCTATTTCCTGCGGAAAACGGCGTATGATCGAGCCGCCTTTGCACGTCGGCTGGAATGGCCGTATCCTGAAGCAAAGCGCGGCAAGGTCTGGTTGTATGCGCCTGAAGATGTGATCCTGATGAAGTTGGTCTATTACCGCATGTCGCAGGGCGTATCGACCAAGCATCTGCGCGACATCACGGCGATGTTGGTCAATATGAATCGATGGATTCAGCCCTTGGATGTCGATTATCTGAGCCAATGGGTAGCCCAGTTACAGGTCTTCGAATACTGGAATAAATTGTGGGACGACTTTCAACAGAAGCATT
>JADGQE010000173.1 GCA_017882055.1 Thermoflexales bacterium | reverse complement strand
AGTCCGCGTCCGCGCGGACGCCCGCGACGCCTAGCGGGCCACCCATTCGCCAGTGGCGAGTGGGGTATGGCCAGACGCGGGCTTGGAGCACTTGTGTATGATCACCACATCTTTGCCTTGATTTGGTTTCATTTTGTGCTAAACTGAAAGCAATCGAAACTTACCCAAAAGAATTCGAAGTCAGCGATGGCAGAAAATCCCAAAGATCGCTATCTTGAAGAACGGCGGCAGGAGATCGTCAAGCAGATCAATGCTTGCGGACGAGTCTCGGTGGCCGAATTGGCGCAGCAATTCAGCGTATCTGCGGTGACGATTCGCGCTGACCTGCAAGCCCTGGCCGCGCGTAACTTGATCATGCGCACGCATGGTGGCGCTGTCCCCGCCGAACGCGGCTTGCGGGAACTGTCACTGGCCGTTCGCAGTCAGCAGCAAATTTCGGAAAAAGATCGCATCGGCGCGGCGGGCGCGGCTTTGGTCGCGCAGGGTGATGCCATCATCCTCGATAGCAGCAGCACGGCCTTCGCTATTGCGCGTCACCTCAAACGTCATCGCGATTTGACCATCCTCACGAACAGCTTGGCCGTTGCGTACGACATGCTGGACGCACCGGGCGTCACCGTGGTGATGCCGGGTGGCACGGTCCGGCGGGACATGGCCTCGCTTATCGGCAGCAACAGCCTGGATCTATTCCACAAATTCAATATTCAAAAAGGTTTCTTTGGCGCGCACGGTCTTAGCTTGCGCGAAGGGTTGACGGATGTCAGCCTCGGTGAAGCCGAGGTCAAGCGACCGATGATCGCCATGTGTCGCCAGATCATTGCTGTACTGGATGCCACCAAATGGGGGCAAGCGGGTCTGGCTTCGTTTGCCGATCTGAAGACTCTGCACTGTGTGATCACGGATGTCGACGCGCCGGCTGATCTGGTCAGCCAGGTGCGCACGCTGGGAATTGAAGTGGTGTTGGTCTAAAAATCGCAAGACCCGTCGGGTCTTTAGAACTCATCCTGGAGGATAGCTATGTTACAGCAAGTGGAAAGTTCGCTCGCCGAAAAAGTATCGGCCATGATCGAAGAACAGGCGTTGACGCGTGAAGAGCTGCTGACTTATCTGCGTCAAATGATGGAAATCCGGGCGTTCGAAAATAACATCGCCGAGCTGTTGGGCAAAGCCGTGTTGAAAGGCGCGTCGCATTTGTATGCCGGGCAGGAAGCGGTCGCCGTCGGCGCAGTCGCCGCCCTGCGTGATGACGATCTCATCACCAGCACGCATCGCGGACACGGTCACGCACACGCGCACGGCGACAAAGCCGCCAAAACGCCGGAAGCTCAGCAAGAGCATTATAACAAGATGATGGCCGAAGTGCTCGGTCGCTCGGATGGTTACTGTAAGGGCAAGGGCGGTTCGATGCACATCGCCGATGTGACGCATGGCAACCTGGGCGCGACCGGCATCGTCGGCGGGAACATTCCAGTAGCGGTTGGTGCAGCGCTGGCGCAAAAGCTGAAGGGCACCGATCGCGTGGTGCTATGCTTCTTCGGCGAGGGCGCGTCCAACGAAGGCACCTTCCACGAGTCGCTGAATATGGCGAGCCTGTGGGACTTGCCCGTCGTCTTCGTGGTGGAGAATAACCTGTATGCCATGTCAGTTCCCTGGGCCAAGGCGAGCAAGCTGCCCGACGTGGCGACTCGCGCCAGCGCGTATGGCATCCCGGGCGAAGTTGTCGATGGGATGGATGCGCTGGCCGTGCGCGGCGTTGTCTTGCACGCGGTCGAACGAGCGCGCAAGGGCGAAGGCCCAACCTTGATCGAAGCGAAGACCTATCGGTGGTACGGTCACTCGCATTCCGATCCGCGCGCCTATCGCACGAAAGATGAAGAGGCCGCGTGGAAGCTGCGCGATCCAATCCGTATGCTGAAAGACGGTCTGGAAGTCGTGGGCATGCTGCGCGAACCCGAATACGATCAATTGGATGCAGCTGTACAAGAGAAACTCGATGCGGCGATGAGCTTCAGTGAAGCCTCACCGGAACCTGATCCCAGAGAGATGGAAACCGACGTCTTTGCGCCGTCGAAGTTCACAGCGACTGACATTGCAGCCGAAGGTGTATTGCGCGAGCGTGTGCGCAACGATCCGAAGATGCGGCAGATTGCTTACTCGCAAGCGCTGGTCGAAGCGATGCGCGAAGAGATGCTGCGCGATCCGAACGTGTTCATCATGGGTGAAGATGTTGGACTATATGGCGGCGCATATGGCGCGACACGCGGTTTGTGGCAAGAGTTTGGTGAGTGGCGCGTGATCGATACGCCGATTTCAGAAGCCACGATCGGCGGGGCCGCGGTCGGCGCGGCGATGGCCGGGATGCGGCCGGTGGCCGAGATCATGTACGTGGACTTTACGCCGCTGGCGATGGATCAGATCGCCAATCAGGGCGCGAAGAACCGCTATATGTTCGGCGGCAAGACCAGCGTGCCGATGGTCATTCGCACCGAAGGCGGCGCCGGACGCGCGATCGCCGCTCACCACTCGCAGAGTTTGGAATCATTATGGACCCATTTCCCCGGTATCTACGTCGTGATGCCGTCCACGCCATATGATGCGAAAGGCTTGCTCAAAGCGGCGATTCGCGACGATAACCCCGTCATGTTCATCGAGCACAAGATGCTGTATAAAGAAAAAGGGCCGGTGCCTGAAGAAGATTACATGATTCCATTGGGCGTGGCCGACGTGAAGCGCGCGGGCAAAGACGTCACCATCGTTACTTATTCACGCATGGTGTATCGCGCTTTGGAAGCGGCCGAGATTCTGGCGAAGGACGGCATTGACGTGGAGGTCGTTGACCTGCGCTCGCTCAAGCCGTTGGACATCGACACGATCGCGACGTCGGTCAAGAAGACCGGTCGGCTGGTGGGGTTGACCGAAGCTTACGAGAATACCAGTTTCATCAACGAAGTGCTGATGCAAGTCAACGAGCGCGTCTTCGATTATCTCGATGCGCCGATGGTGCGTGTCGCTTCAGCCAACGTGCCTGTGCCGCGCGCCGAAGTGCTGGAAGACATGGCGATCCCGAATGTGGGGCGCATCGTAGCCGCCTGCCGAAAGGTGGTGAGTTGATGGCCAAGGATGTCTTTATCCCCAAGCTGGGGCAGACCATGGAAGAAGCCATCATTGCTCGCTGGCTGGTCGAGGATGGCGCGAAGGTTGAGCAGGGACAGGAAGTCCTCGAAGTCGAGACAGATAAAGCGGTCTTTGCCATCGAGGCCACCGGGCGCGGTGTCTTGCACATCGGACCGTATAAGCCGGGTGAGGTGGTGCCGGTGCTTACCGTCGTGGCAATTGTGGGCAAGCCAGAAGACAAATTTGCGCCGAGTGGACAACAAGCGTCTGAGATTGCAAAGCCCGCCGAATCGGCGGCAAGTGCGCCGGTCGCAGCGACGGACGTTAACGCTCAGGTAGTCGAGCGAAACGGCAAGGTGTTTGCCTCACCGCGCGCACGTAAGTTGGCCGAAGCGAAGGGCGTCGATCTGTCACGCGTGTCGCCGACCGGCTACGAAGGACAACGTGTCGCCGAACGTGATGTGTTGGCTTACCTGAGTCAGCCGCGCCAAAAGACGGAGAGTCCATTGCCTAAAGCCACGCCCGTTGCGCAGCGCGTAGCGGCCGATGCAGGCGTGGATTTGCGCACCGTGACCGGCACCGGGCCGGGCGGCAAGATCACCAAAGACGATGTGACGCGCGCCGCCACGCCAGTAGGCGCGCCCGCTGTTGCGGCGTCATCTGTTGCCATACCGGATGTCGAAGTGCTGGAGCGCGTGCCGCTCAAAGGCGTGCGAGCCATCATTGCCGATCGGCTGGGAACGAGTGTGCACACGACTGCGCGTGTGACGTTGTTCATGGAAGCGGATGCGACCGAGTTGGTCAATATGCGCGAGCGGCTCAAAGCTCGCGTGGAAAAAGAGTGGGGCTTTGCGCCGGGTTACAACGACTTGCTGGCGAAGATTGTGGCGACCGCTTTGCGCCGCTTCCCGTATATGAATGCGCGTTTAACGCCGGAGGCCATCCCACCACGCCAGGCGGCCCACCCCGCCACAGGCGGGGGAATGGGCAAAGATGGGGATTATTTCATCGAACGGTTAGCGCATGTGAATGTCGGCATGGCGGTCGATACGGATCGCGGCCTGCTGGTCCCCGTCGTTCATGATGCCGATCAGAAGAGCCTGCGACAGTTCGGACAGGATTTCCGCGAGCGGGTCGATCGGGCGCGCAACGGCCGGTCGCTGCCCGATGATCTGACGGGCGGCACATTCACCATCACCAACCTCGGCATGTACGACGTGATGGCGTTTACGCCCGTCATCAATCTGCCCGAAGCGGCCATTCTGGGGCTTGGATCGATCACGCCGCAGCCGGTCGCGCGTGATGGCGCCGTGGTCATTCGCCAGATGATGGTTCTCAGTCTGGTCTTCGATCATCGCCTGGTCGATGGCGCGCCAGCCGGTCGTTTCTTGCAGTACGTCAAGAACCTAATTGAGGAACCGTATCTGCTGATAGCGGCCTGAATCTCGATCCGCCTAGAACGATAACATTGAGGCTCTTCTGGCTTGAATGGGATTATTGTTCAATCGGCATAGGAATCAGGACGCTGACCCTGGCACTGCCCGCCACGCCATGTTCCGCCGCAAAGCGGCGGTGGCGCGCAGGCGGGGGCAAGTGTTAACGCAGATAAACGCAGATTTTTCTTCTTATCCGTCTAACACATGCGGTGCAGTGCTCCCGTCCGCGTAAATCTGCGTCCAAAAATTTCTTTTGCCCGCTGAAGTCGGAAGAGCTACAGGAATTTATTGCAGGTCGCATATTTGAGGAGCAGCGTTGGAGATCAACATCCCGGTTTACATCGGTTCAGATGCTATTGATAACCTGATCCGCTATTGCGCCGCACATCAGCTGGATCAGTTCACGCTCGTGGCAGATCACAACACGTATCCTGTGCTGGGCCAGGCTGTCGCGCAGTCGCTCACGACTCACGGCTTGAATGTTGATACGGTTGTGCTCAGTGGACAAGACATCATCGCGGATGAACACTACTGCATGCAGGTGCTTGTCCGCGCCGACCGGGCGAATCGCACGTATCTGGCGGTCGGCTCGGGCACCATCACCGACATCACGCGCTTTGTCAGCCACCGGACAAAATCATCTTTCATTTCGATCCCGACCGCGCCGTCGGTCGATGGCTACACATCGCCGAGCGCCTCCATGGTCATCGCGCGACTGAAGCAGACGGTGATCGCCCAGCCGCCGATCGCGATCTTCGCCGATCTGGCGACGCTGTGCGCTGCGCCGCGTCCGATGATCGCAGCCGGCTTCGGAGACATGCTGGGCAAATACACCTCGCTGGCCGACTGGAAACTCGGGCACTTGTTGTGGGCCGAACCTTACAGCGAATCAGTCGCGCAACGGGTGCAACGGGCTTTGCAGGGCTGCGTGGATCACAGCACGGCGATCGGCCAGTCAGCCGAAGTCGGCATTCGCGGCCTGATGGACGGGCTGCTTGATTCCGGGCTGTGCATGCTGGAATTCGGCAACTCGCGGCCGGCTGCCGGGGCCGAGCATTACGTGTCGCATTATCTGGAAATGAAGTTGCTATGGGAGAACCGACCGGCGATCTTGCATGGCGCCAAAGTAGGTCTCGCGACGATCCTGGTGGCGAAGCGCTACGAACAGTTGCGGCAGTTGACGCGGCAACAGGTCATCGATCGATTGAAATTTTCGACGCAGCCCGATCGCGCACAGGAGACTCAACGCATCCGCGCTGCCTACGGGCCGATCGTCGATCAGGTCATCAAGGAGCAGTCTCCATTCCTGGATATGTCGGCAGACGCTTACGATCAGCTCAAGCAACGCATCGTTGATCACTGGACGGACATTCAAGCGATTGCGGCGATGGTGCCAGCGGCCCAGGTATTGAGCGGCCTGCTGCGTGAAGTGGGTGGGCGGATCACGCCGGGCGCGATCGGCCTGAGCGACGAAGAGATCGCGCTGGCGCTGGACTGCTCGCACTACTTCCGCAATCGATTTACCATTTTCAAACTCAACCGAATTCTTGGTGTATAACAATTTGCTCTATCCACCGCGTCCGCGCGGTGGACCGTCCGCGGGGACGCGGGCCTGGAGCGTTTGAATTCTTGGCATATAACGAGAGGAGACAACGCATGTCTGACAAACTCGAACAATATCAACATGTCGATAAAGTCCAGGGTCCGAATCGGTTGTGGCCGTTGTATGGTGCGGGTCTGGAAAATCTGGGGCGCGACGGACAACCGATCGAGTCGCCGCTGCCAGCCTATGGCCCCGATCAGCTGCTCGTCCGCCACGATGCCTGCGGCCTGTGTTTCTCGGATATCAAAGTCATCAGCCTGGGCCAGGAGCATCCGCGCATTTTCCGTGACATCCGCCAGGACCCGGTCGTGTTGGGACACGAGGTCACTTTAACGATCGCAGGCGTGGGTGAGAAGTTGCGCGATCAGTACAAGGTAGGCGATCGGTTTATCATTCAGGCCGATATCTTTGTGGGCGGGGTGGGTTATGCGTACGGGTACATGATTCAGGGCGGCCTGTCGAAATATGGCGTGATCGATCAACGCATTCTGAACGGCGACGATGGCAACTATCTCATCCCCGTTCAGCCTGAGACCGGTTATGCAGAAAGCGCCTTAACCGAGCCGTGGGCGTGTGTCATTGCTGCTTATCAACTGGCGTATCGGACCGCCTTGAAGAAGGGCGGCACAACGTGGATCATTGGCACCGCTGCGGGCGGCGAACGCACTTACAAGATCGGTCGCGGCCTGGACGAAGAATCAGCGCCAGCACGATTGCTATTGACCAACGTGCCGGCTGATTTCGCCCGCCGGCTTGAGGAACGCGCCAGGCAGCTGGGCATTGAAGTCGTGGCAGTGGACGATGTCACCCAGCCGCCCTTCGAGAAAATTGACGACATCGTCGTCCTGGGAGCCGACGCCGATATCATCGAGACCGTCAGCCCGCGTCTGGCCCATTTTGGCATCCTGGCGATTGTGGCCGACACGCCGCTGCCACGCTCGATCAATGTGGACATCGGGCGCGTGCATTACGATCGTTGGTTGTATGTGGGCACGACGAGCACGGATGTTGCCGCTGCCTACGGTGAAGTGCCGGCGCGATCGAAACTCAAGCCCGGTGGTCGAGCGTGGTTCGTCGGCGCCGGTGGGCCGATGGGCCGGATGCACGTTCAGCGCGCCATTCAATTGGCTGATGGCCCCGCCGTCATCGTCTGCACCGATGTCAGTGATTTACGCCTCGATGATTTGTGTACTTCTTTCGCGGATGAAGCAAGGGCTAAGGGCCTCGAGTTCGTCTGCCTCAATCCAACGCGCAAGGACGAGTATCAGGCTGCTATGGCGCGCTTCAAAGCGCCGGGCTTCGACGACATCATCGTGCTGGCGCCGGTGCCGGCGGTGATCGCGGATGCGGCTACTTACCTCGCACCGCAGGGCTGCATGAATATCTTTGCGGGCGTAGCGCGCGGCACGTCGGCGAAGTTGGATCTCAGCGCGACTTATCAAAAGTCGGTGCGTGTCTTCGGCCACTCGGCTTCGACGATTGACGATTTGCGGTTGATGCTACATCAAGCGGAATCGGGCGAGCTGTCGCCCAATCGATCGGTGGCCGCGGTGGGTTCGCTCAGCGCGGCGCGCGATGGCCTGCAAGCCGTGAAAGACACCACCTTCCCGGGCAAGGTCGTCATCTTCCCTCACATCAAAGAACTGCCGCTGACCGCGCTGCCTGACTTGAAGGATAAATTGCCGACCGTGTATGCCAGGTTGAAAGACGGGCGCGAATGGACAGTGGAGGCAGAACAAGAATTTCTCAGGATCATGCTGGAGGATTGAACCCAATGAGTAATCTGTTGCAGGATAAAGTGGCGCTGGTCACCGGCGGCGGCCAGGGCCTGGGCCAGGCGATTTCGATGCGGCTGGCTAATGAGGGTGCGCATGTCGTGGTCGCCGACCTTAACGAAGAAGGCGCTAAAGCGACGGCCATCCAGATCAGCGTGAACACCGATCGGAAGGCCTTGGCCATCAAGGTGGATGTGACCGACGAGGCTCAGGTCGAGGCG
>JADGQE010000172.1 GCA_017882055.1 Thermoflexales bacterium | reverse complement strand
TGATGCGACCACTTCGATTTCTCTGGCATGCTCCGCGCCGATTGCTGATCCTGGCAGTTCTGATCGTGTTGGCGATTGAGACGGTGTTATGCGCGCAAAGTGCGATGATTCAAGGCTTTGCATCCAGCGATGCCGGCGTAAAACTATGGCAAGTTCAGGCGATACTGCATACGAGTCAGCTGGACGCGCCGATCGATTATCCGGGCGCAGTTTATGATCCACAGCATCTGTATTCGCCGTTTGTCGCGCCGTGGTTCTTCTGGCAAAACAATTTGCCTTACTCCGAATATACTTCGCCCTTCATCTGGGCGAGCGTTCCGCTATACCAATTGTGGGGGCACGGTGGACTGCTCGTGTTGCCGTGGTTGTGCGGAGCGCTGCTGGTGATCTTATCGGCCTGGCTGGCGTGGCGAGTGCGGCCCGATCGCTGGGCGGTGCTGGTGCCGATCGTCGCCGGCTTCAGCAGCCCGCTGCTGGTTTATGCGCGTGAGTTCTGGGAACATACGCCCGGTTCGTTCCTGGCGGTGCTGGCGATGGTCGGCATTGTCAAAGCGGCGACGGGATCGCGTCGCGTGCCCTGGCTCTTGATGGCGGGGGCAGCGATCGGGTTGGGACTGACGATGCGGGCCGAGCTCTACGTCTTTCCAGTTGCCATCCTGATCGGGTTGTGGTTTGTTCGAGCGCAGCTGCCGTTTTTTCGATCGCTGTTGATGCTCGCGATCGGTGGTCTGTTAATCGCCGGGCCGTGGTGGACCTATCAGTTCATTCGCTGGGGCAGTCCCTTCGGCCCGCGGGTGGCCCAAAATGTGCCTTTGCTGGGCGGCGCCGACATGCTGGCCAAATTGGGTGATTCGACCGGCCGCAACTGGTCGATGCTGTGGCCCTATGCGGGCAGCGGTCTGGATGTGCTGGGCATATTGGGACTTGCCGCGCTTGCGCTGTGGTTAACAAGCCAGGTTGTGCAACGGCTATGGAAAACCGAACGCAGTGCCCGAATTCTGAATTCCATGTTCTGGATCCTTGCGGTTGTACTTCTGGCGATCGTAGCCGTCACAACCTGGCGCGTGATGAACTGGCAAAACGTGATCGATCAGCGTCCCGATGATTTGTTGACGACGTTCCCGATAGTTCTGGCGCTATTCCTACCGGTGCTACAATTTGGAATCCAAAATCAGCAATCAGCAATCAGCAATCAGCAACACTTGCACCGCACGCAAGTGCAAGTGTCAGCAATTACACATTTTCTCCTGGTCGCCTCGATCGCCTTTGCGCTGCTCGTGATTGTCGTCAGTCCATTTCAGGGCGGCGTTCAGTGGGGCCCGCGTTTCTTGCTGCCGATCATCGTGCCATTGTCGGTAGTGGTCGTAGTTGGCTTTGCGCAGCTCTGGCAATCTGCTGGCGGGTCTCGAACACGGATCGGACTGGCAGTGATCTTGGTCGCTCTGCTGCTGGCTGGCGGCTACTCCACCTGGACGGGCGCCCGGTTCATGCTCAATAGCCAGCTCGAAAACATGCAACTGGCAGACTTGATCAAGCAATTACCCGACAAGGTAGTTGTGACGGATGCCTGGTTCATTCCACAGGCCGCGCCCTATACCTTCGGCGACAAGATCTGGCTGCTGGCTGAAGACAAGAAGTCGATGCTCCAGTTAATCCAGCAGCTGCGCAAAACGACGGACGAGCCGAGTATGATCTATATCTCGTCCGTAATCTGGGCGCACATTGACCCGCTGGTACTAATGGGGCCACGCCTCGCACTCGAAGGTGAACCTCAATATGTCGGCGCGCTAAAAGTGGGACGCTATCTTCTGCTCAAGTAAGTTTGGCTCGATCTGATCCACGCCGTTTCCAATGATTCAGGCGATCCAGTAGCCTTTGGTAAACATCAAGGCCAAGATGCCTTGCAGGACGAGCGACGTGATCAAGATCGCGCGATCGACCCAGGGACGTTTGCCCAGTAAAGCCATCGCAATAAAGCCGGGGAACATGGGCACGACGAAGCGCGGCATCGAGATCAAATCGCCGCCGATCAGCGAGAACAGCGTCACCGTCAGCATGTAGAGGCCATACACGCGCGGCAGCCGTGCCCACACTTCGACGGTAAGGATGATCAGCAAGATCATCGCGCCCATCACCACCACGCCTTCAGTGGATGGTGCGCTGGTCAAAAAGCCATGCAGATAGTTGGCGAGGGTCGTACCCGGAAACGTAGGGAAGGCATCGGCCCGAATGCCTTTGAAGAACAGCGTTTGGATTTCGAAATACGGCGAGAAGTAACCGGCCGGCTTGCCAAACTGAGCATTGAGAAAGAGCATGAAGGCCAGCACGCCGATCGGCCCGCCGCAGACGCTGACGGCATCCAATCGAATTCGTCGCAAACCGCGCTGCCGCAAATATTCGTAGCCCAACGGTATGATCAGCAGCGCGCCGTGCAAGCGCGTCAGGCCGGCCAGGAAAGCCATGCCGCCCGCCAACCACCAACGACCCTGGCGCGCCCACAAAAATGCGGCCAACCCACAGACCACGTATAGCGCCTCACTGTAACCGATTGCCAGATAATATGCTGCTGGAAAGGCCAATAGATAAATAACGGATCGATGGGCCGTGTCGGGATCGTGCGTTTCGTGCTGGACTAATCGGTATAACAAGTAGCAGGCCACCAGCGTCAACAGCGTCGAGACGATCGGCCCGCTGACTTCGATCGGCAAACCCAATACGTGGCTGACGACGCCATTGACGATCGGGAAGCCCGGGAAGAATGCGACGTTCGATGCTTCGCGGGTGCCGGAGTATTGGTAGCCATCCCTGGCGATGCTGCCATACCAGATCGCGTCCCAGCGATACCAATCGCCGAAGGCGGCCTGCGACCACGAGGTTAGCGGCCTGGGCTGCACTTCGGGACAACATTCGCGTATGCCGACGACGCCTGCGCCAACAATCGGAATGATGATTAAGGCAATGCGCCAGGCAAGAAAGACGAGCAGAATTTCTAATTTTTGATTTTGGGTTTTGGATTTTAGATTGCTGACAATGGATGGCTGAGCGCTATCAATCAACAGCGGTCTTTGATCTGTTGTCTGTGGTTGCTTCAGGCGTAAAGCGATGAGCCAGACACACACGATCGTTCCCGCCAGCCACGGACTATTGTGAGCCGTCCACGTGCGGAAGCCGATGATGCCGATGATGGTAGCAATTAACACAAGCACTGCGCTCATGAAACTGACCGTGGTGCTCCAACCGACTGCGCGCCCGAATCCGTAAGCGGTCAAAACACTGATGATCAACAACGCCCACACGATCAGCGGCGGCATGATGAAGCCCGGCCCATAGTCGATCTGGATTTGATCGACGAAGAGTCCGAGTGATCGTTCGTCAGTGCTATTGGGCAACGAATTCTTCGGAATGAATGTATCGGATTGGAAGCCCAAGACTGCTTCGCCGCGCGGATCGAAATTGGCGGGCACATCGAAATCGTAGCCAAGCAGTGATGGTGAGGGTGTGAAATGAGCGATCTCCTGGCTGTTGAATGAGATCGAGGCAGGCTGCGGTGTAAGCGGTGCGGGGCGGAACTCGTGCAGGTTGGTGTGCAAGCGAAGTGGCACGCCGCTGCCAACTCCCGGCAGTGTCACTTGAGCAGCGCCGCTGGTCCAACGATACGTCACGCCGAAAGTTTCTTCGAGCGGATAGAAACCGCGTGTGAGATAGATCTCTTCATTGGCCGAAGACATGTCCAGCACGATCGGCAGGCGGAATTGATACGCAACCGCCAGTGCGAATGTTGAGAGGAGCAGCAATCTCACTAACGGAATACGCAACACGGAATACGGAGTCCCTGTCATGGCGCAGGCGTCCGAACTTGAATCGACGAGAGCATAATGCGATCGGTGTCGGGCAAATTCAAAGGATGCGCTTTGAAGCGATCCATCGTCACTGGATTATACAACCCAACTTCCAAACGATAGACACCCGGCGGCGCAGCGGCGTCAACTTTGAGGACGTGACTTTGAATGACGATGTCGCCCGGCTCAAGCGTGGTCAACGCCGCGCCGAAAGTGTCGCTTTGCCCGCGGATGTTGCCTTGCGAATCGAGCAGATGCACGAAGATCGTCATCGGCGGCGTGATACGATCGTCGGCTTGCCAATAAGTGAAGACGGTCAATGATTTCCCGCTGAGAATGGCTTCGCCCGGTGCGGCCAGCTCATCGCCCACAAACGACAGGCCATTATCAAAAGCGATGGGCAAAGTCGTCGTGATTTGATCGGGTGTGACCACCAGTGCAGCTTGCAGCTCGGCTAATCCATTTTGAATAATCGAAGTCGCGTCGAGATCAAGAACCTTGTATTGAGTCTTTGCGTTCGACGAAGGGTCTGAGCCATTCGGCAGACTAAGTGTCTGAATCAATTTGGCTTGTTGTTGTGCTGGCAGCGTCATGATGGTCGAGAACGGAATCCTGTCCAGCACGATGTAGCGTGCCGGGTGGGGCGTCAGCACGAAACACTCCGGGAAGGCGCACCATTTGGCGCGCAGCGGATGATCGGGTTGAAAGCCCAGCGCCTCAGGCGGCACATCCGAGGCCAGCGGGCCGCTGATGACGGCTCGATCAGTTTCAGCGCCCGGCGGATACTTCACGTCGTAGATCAAGATCGAGTAGCCCACGCGATCGATCGGCGTCATCGATTGAAAGGCTGCGTACAGATTGAATTGCTTGGAAACGAGGCCGATTCTCAGCAACGTAACGCTGAGGGCATAGCGTCCCGGCTCAAGACTGTATGACGTGAAGCCATTCACTTCGTTGCCGCCCGCGTTGAGTGGATAACTCGGAAGGCCAATCGCCTGGATGCCATAGTGATCAGGATAGGCCGAGCCGAAGAAACCGAGACGCAGATCATTGGCGGGATGAGTATCAATCCAGTCTTTAAGTGCAGGTAAATCCTGGCCCCAATCGACGTTGGAATCGACCAGATACTTGTAGCCGTTGGCCGGTCCACCGATCGATTCGTTAAAGTACGACAGGTAATGCGGAAAGATCGATACGGTGCCGGCGACGAGCCAGGCCGCCAAACCCACTGAGACGATTTGGGTCCAGCGTGATCGGTGGGACAAGATGACAGCTTGTCCTGCGCGCCCGACCATCAAGAATAGAAAGGGCAGCACCGGCAGCAAATAGCGATAGCCCAATTGCAGCTGGCTGATCGAGGCGCTGCCGAAGAAAAAGAGCGCAGGCAGAATCAGCACACTTGATTCGCGCCACTCGCGTCGATGCGGCCAGCGAATCAAGGCCGCCAGAATAAATAGCAGCGTGGGTAGCGGCGTCTTGATCAACAAGGCGATGACGAAGTAGTAGGGCCAGCCCGCGACGGAAGTCTGCCCCATCAAGAAATTTGCGCGGCCTTCACTGCTCTTCAGGAACATGCCAATGAACGATTCAAAATATTGCGGCGCAGGAATGGACAACCCCGCGCCACTGACCGGACCGAATTGGAAGCGGTACGTGATCCAGAGCACCAGGTAAGCGAGCAGCAGCATGATGATGAAAGCCGCGAGACGGCGCAAGAAAGGATGAGGAATGAGGGATGACGCAAAGCGTCGGGCATGGGCAGGATGCGTTGAAACTCCACAGGGATAGATCAACAGAACCAGAGCGAAACTGGGTAATAACATCACGCTCAAAAATTTAGTGCCAAGTGCAAGGCCGAGTGCCAGACCGGCCAGCGTAACATTGAGCTGAGTCGGGCGTTTGAGGTAATGCCACAAGCGCCACATCGCCAACGTCGAAGTAAAGGCCAGGCCCAGATCAAGTGTCGGGATGGCATTGGCGATGAAATTCGGATCGAAGGCCAGCAAGCAAGCCGCCACCCAGCCGGCCCTTTCGCCATACAGTTGTTTGCCCCAGACAAAGAGCAATAACCCCAGCAACACTCCGAAGCCTGCTACAACCAGGCGGCCTGTGTGAACGATGCCCTGCGCGTCCGTGTTGGCATGCCACAGAAAATCATCGGAGAACAGATAGACGTCGCCCCACAACGCATAAGCCGGATGATCGAGCGGAAGATTGAGATCCGTGCGCAGCAGCAGCGGCAGACTGATGATCGCTTCGAACAGCGGTGGATTTTGATCGTGATGGAAACGCAGATCGCCGGTCTTGAGGTAAACGTAGCCGGGCGTCACGTGATACTGCTCGTCGAACATGACCGATTGATAAGGCGAAGCAGCCGCGGCCTGCGCAAAGAAGAGACCCAACAAAACGATCAGGCCGAGGAAACGCCAGCGCCTGGCCTGTGCGGCAAACCGGGAAACAAGAGTGGAAGCAGACCTGCTCAAGTTTCGATCATCCGCGCTGCACGCGAAAGCCGATGACCAGGCCAATGACGGCCAGTCCCATCAAAACCAGTACGACGATCACATCGATGGGCAGACCGGTGCCGGGTGGCGTTGGGGCGACCACGGCAGTTGGCTGGGGCGACGGCGTAGGCGTGATCGTTTCCAGGTCTGTGCCCGGTGTAGGTGATGGCGGCGTAGCCGTAGCCGTGGCCGTCGATGTGGCTGCGCCGGTGGGTAATAGCGACGGCGTGGTGGGCGATGGCGGCGGCGTAGCCGTGGCCTCGGCCGTCGCTATGACAGTCGGTGACGGCAACGGCGTGGCAGGCGCGCTGCCCACAATCAACTTCTGCCCCACCACGATCACGGCATCACTTTGGAGTTGATTCAACTTCAGCAATTGGGCGAGCGCGAGGCCAAACTTGTTTGCAATTTGGGTTAGTGTGTCGCCTGCCTGCACGACGTAAATGACGGGCTGATTCGGATCGAGCGTCGACGTCGAATTCGGGCTGGATGGAGTAACGGTCGATTGCAATAGCCTGGATTGCCGCCAGTCCGATCGGGCTGCGGCCAATCCGATCGGACCGGCGGCGACCAAAATAATCAGTATCAGTTGTACCAGGCGGAAGACACGTTGTCGCTGAATTTGCATTAGATCGGCCTTTCATTTGCGGCGCGGGCGTAATCCCAGGAACAACGCGGCCACGGCGAGCAGGACAAATGCGCCACCCACCAACAAAGTGAGTGAGGAGGAACTATTCCCTGATGCAGTGGCGGCCGGCATGGCCGTCGGCGCGGCCGCCGGTGCGGCTGTAGCCGTGGGTGCAGATTGACTACCGAACACGATGTTGACCGCTGTGCTGGATAACAAAGACAGCGACCAATGGGTATCCGTGGTTGCCAATTGATCGGCGAGCGGCGTCACTTCGACCGAGTAGCGGCCATCGGGTAGATTGGTTAAGCAGTATGGCTCTTTCAAGCCGTCGCTGGCGTAAGTGGCAACCGATTTGCCATCGGCGCCTTTCACCTCGAACTTGACGCCGGCCGCCAGACCTTCACCGCTATCGCGGGCCCCGTTGCCATTTGTATCGTCGAAGGCCAATAAACACAACCCCGAAGCCGAAGTTCCCGGCAGGGGCGTGGGCGCAGGCATCGATGCTGAGGTCGTTGGTGTGGGTGCGAGAGTCGCCGCCTGCGTTGGTGTCAGCGGTGGCGTGGGCGTGACTGCCGGTGCACCCACCGTCAACGTTTGTCCGACCAGCAGGGGGGTGTCTTTGGTAATGCCATTGTACGCCAGCAATTGATCGAGGCTGAGATTGAATTGAGCTGCGATCGACGACAACGTGTCGCCAGATTTCACCGTGTAAGTCGCTGGCCCGCCAGGCGTCGGCCCGCCGGGTGTGGCAGTCGCCGTTGGCGAAGGCTTAGGTGTTTCAGTTGCACCGGCGGTGGCCTGAGTCGTGGGAGCCGGTGTGCCGCCAACATTCAAGACCTGGCCTACTTGCAGCACCGTGTCTCGCGTAAGGCTGGGATTCAAGGCCAGCAACTGATCGAGCGTGAGATTATATTGCAGCGCAATCGCCGACAACGTATCGCCGGACTGAACGATATACGTGCCTGTGCCGGCGGGTAGGGTCGCTTGAGGTGTTCCGGGTGCAGTGGTAGGAGCCGGCGTTGCCGGTGCCGACGTTGCCGGTGCAGGCCCCTGTCCCACGACGACGAGGCTGGCATCGTCGACGTAGATATCGGTATGCAGTTCAGGGTAGGTGGGTGATGACCACAGAAAGACGGTGACGGAATCGCCCTGCGCCACGGCTTCAACTTCATGCCGCGAGAAGGCGTCCAGCGGATTCTGGTAAGGTGACCAGAC
>JADGQE010000171.1 GCA_017882055.1 Thermoflexales bacterium | reverse complement strand
AGCCAATTTGCGTTATTTGGTTCACCCTATCATGTATTTCTGCCGCTAATCAGGCGGTAGAAAGAACGAGACAGATAATCGCTGTTCCTTTACCGTGTAGATAGCTATGCCCTGTTCGTTATCAACGCGTGGGTTTGCAACCGTACTGCATGAAAAGACCTCGCAGGCTGTCTGCGAGGTCTTTATTTACTTCGCCTTCTTCTTCCACTCGAACAATTTATTCAATGCCTCTAGCGGCGACAGTGCATTCACGTCCAGCGTTACTTATTTTTCCAACACCGGGTAAAGCGTGCAGTGCAAGTATGGGAGCCGCCTCAGCTGGCCTGTTTTGCGTGCACACTTACGCTCGCAAGAGTTGACGTTTAACGTCTCGCGTTATACAATTACGGCATGATCCGATCGTTCAAGTCCAAAGAAGCCGAGAAAATCTTCAACCGCGAACGGTCGCAGAGACTTCCAGCCGACATTCAACAAGTGGCGCTCCGCAAACTACGCATGCTCAATCGCGCTGTGACTTTGCAAGATTTACGAGTGCCGCCCGCCAACCGGCTGGAGAAATTATCCGGTGACCGCGCCGGTCAATTCAGTATTCGCATTAACGATCAATGGCGCATTTGCTTTGACTGGGAAGCGGGCGATGCTCAGAACGTCGAGATTGTGGACTACCATTAAGGGGAAGTATATGCCTAAAAAAGATTTGAAGCCGGTTCATCCCGGTGAAGTATTACTCGAAGAATTTCTCAAGCCTATGAGTCTCAGCCAGAATCGCCTGGCGCTGGACATTGGCGTTCCGCCTCGACGTATCAATGAAATTGTCTTAGGGAAGCGAAGTGTTACGGCGGATACCGCGTTGCGACTCGGCCGCTACTTCCAGATGTCGCCGCAGTTCTGGTTGGGCCTACAAATGGATTACGATCTGGATGTCACCGCGGATGCGCTTGCCAATCGGCTCAACCGCGAAGTGAAGGCTCACGCTATTCCTGCTTAAACGCATCACGTGCTTAAGACAGGCACCGGCTAAGCACGGCGTCAGCCACCACCTTCGGCCTGCTGTGTGAACTGAGTATCAGTTGCAACAGTGCCACATAAAAAGACCTCGCAGGCAGCCTGCGAGGTCTGTGTTTACTTCGCCTTCTTCTTCCACTCGAACAATTTGTTCAACGCCTCTAACGGCGACAGCGCATCGACATTGACGCTTATAAACATATCGTTTATAATCGATTCATGATTCGGTCGTTTACCAATAACGAAACTGAGCATTTCTATGTAACCGGCAAGTCGCGCCGTTTCCCGACCGAAATTCAGAAGCGCGCCAACATGCGCTTGACGCAATTGAATGCGGCCACTCGCCTTGAGGATTTGCGTTGGCCGCCGTCGAATCGTTTGGAAGCGCTGAAGCACGATCGGCTCGGTCAATGGAGCATCCGCATCAACGACCAGTGGCGCATCTGCTTTCGCTTCGAGAACGGCGACGCCCTTGATGTCGAGATCGTCGATTATCATTGAAAAGAGGTTAGCATGATCAAGAGTGGTTTACCGCCCATTCATCCCGGTGAATTTCTAATTGAAATGCTGAACGAACTCGGCATTTCTCAGGCCGAATTCGCGCGCGCCATCGGCGTATCGCCGATGCGGGTATCACACGTCGTCAATCACACCCGCCCGGTGACAGCCGAACTTGCCTTGCTGTTCGGTCGAGCGTTTGAGCAGTCGCCGCAATATTGGCTTAATCTTCAAGCCGCATATGATTTGAAGGCGGCTGAGGCCACGATCAGTAAACAGTTACAAGGCATTCGAGCGTTGGCGCACAACTAACAGATTGCGTATCGCAAAAAAACTTCCGAGGTCGGAACCGACTTCGGAAGTTTTTTGTTTACCTGATCACTGACTAGATTTCTTCTTCCACTCGAACAATTTGTTCAGTGCCTCTAACGGCGACAGCGCATTCACGTCCAGCGTCTCTAATTCTTCCAGCACCGGATTCTTCGCGCCAAACAAACTGAGTTGCAGTGTAGGTTCACTCGTGGACTCTTGTAGATGATCGCCGCGCTCCAACTCGCCGAGCAATTCTTCGGCGCGGCGGATCACCGGCCTGGGCAAGCCCGCCAACTGCGCGACGTGAATGCCATACGATCGATCCGCGCCGCCCGGCACGATGCGATGCAGGAAGACCACCTTGTCGCCTTCTTCGGCGACCGCGACGTTGTAGTTGCGGACGTGCGGCAGATGATCCGCCAACTGAATCAACTCGTGATAGTGGGTGGCAAACAGCGTGCGCGCTCGCAAACGCGGATGGTTGTGCAGATACTCAATCACCGCCCACGCGATCGATAGGCCGTCATACGTGCTGGTCCCGCGGCCGATCTCGTCCAGCACGATGAGGCTGCGGGCCGTGGCGTGATGCAGGATGTTGGCCGTCTCGACCATTTCAACCATGAACGTCGATTGGCCGGTGGCGATATCGTCCTGCGCGCCGATGCGGGTGAAGATGCGATCGACCAGGCCGATCTGCGCCCGATCGGCCGGCACGAACGATCCGATCTGCGCCATCAACACGATCAATGCGACTTGCCGCAAATAGGTGGACTTGCCGGCCATGTTCGGGCCGGTGATGACCAGAATGCGCGCCTCCGCATCGAATTCGACATCGTTCGGCACGAAGCGCGTGTCGCTCAGGGCTTTCTCGACCACCGGATGCCGTCCGCCGACGATGTGCAGCGAATCTTCAGTGCCCAGCTCAGGTCGAGTATACTTGTTCAACGCCGCGACTTCCGCCAGGGTCGAGGCCACATCGATCTGCGCGATCGATCGGGCCGTGTTGAGCAGTCCGGTCGAGCGGGCGGCAACCTGTGCGCAGACCTCTTTGAACAGCCGCTGCTCCACTTCGATCAGGCGTTCGTCGGCGTTGAGGATCAGCGTCTCATACTCTTTGAGTTCGGGCGTGATGTAGCGTTCGGCGTTGGTCAGCGTTTGCTTGCGAATGTAGTTATCCGGCACGGCCTGCGTGTTGGCGTGCGTCACCTCGATGTAATAACCGAACACTTTGTTGTAGCCAACCTTGAGTGATTTGATGCCCGTTCGCTCACGCTCGGTCTTTTCGAGATTGGCGACCCATTCCTTGGCGTTGCGTGACGCGTTCAAGATGCCGTCGAGTTCGGCGCTGAAGCCCGATCGGATCACACCCGGCGGCGTACTCGCCGGCTCGTCGACGATGGCGTGCTGAATCAGATCGAGCACATCGGGTGCGGGATCGAGCGCCCAACTTTGCGATGGATAACCTTGCGAAGGTGTGCGACCTTCGGCCGCCGGAACCTTCGCAAGGATGAGTGCAAGGTTGGGCACAACTTGTAATGCCGATCGAATCGCCACCAGATCGCGCGGCGCGGCATGGCCGCCGATGATACGGCTGACGGCGCGTTCCAGATCGGGCATCGATTTCAACAGGTCACGCGTTTTGGCGCGCAGCATTGCATCGTCGAAGAAGACTTGTACGCGGCCCAGTCGTTCTTCCAGGGCAGCTCGATCGAGCAGTGGCTGCGACAGCCAGGCCCGCAGCAATCGTCCACCCATCGGCGTGCGGGTTGCATCGAGCACGCCTAGCAGCGACAACCTGGCATCGCGACCGCGCAGCGTATCGGTCAATTCGAGGTTGCGGCGCGTGGCCGGATCGAGCGCCATGAATTCGCTGGTCGAATACGAATGCAGGCTATTCAACTGGGCCAGCGAACCGGCCTGGGTTTCTTTGAGGTATTGAATGATCGCTCCGGCCGCGCGAACCGCCAGCGGCGATTTGTCCAGGCCGAACCCGGCCAGCGTCGCAGTTTGAAAATGATCGAGCAGGACTTGTTTGGCATGCGAAGATTCGAAGCGCCACGCGGGCAGGGGCGTGAAGTGAATGGGCGCGTGGTTGACGTTGGGGTGAATGGCCGGCGTGCGGTTCTTTTCGTCCACAGCCTGAATCAAACATTCGCGCGGCAGGATGCGCAGCAATTCCTGCTCGCCCGCGCCGATCGAATCGATCTGCGTGGCGGCAAACTCGCCGGTCGTAATATCGGTATGCGCCACGCCGACGTGCTCGCCATCGGCGATCCAGGCGGCCAGATAGTTGGCGCGTTTCTCGTCAAGCAGCTCCGGCTCGATCACGGTGCCGGGCGTCACCACGCGCGTCACATCGCGTGGCACGATGCCTTTCACCGTCGACGGATCGGCCAGCTGTTCGGCGATCGCCACACGGTAGCCGCGATCGACTAGCCTGGCAATGTAACCATCGACCGCGTGATATGGCACACCGGCCAACGGCACGCGCTGGCCCTTGCCGACCGGGCGCGAAGTCAAGACGATGTCGAGTTCGCGCGCGACCAGTTCCGCGTCGGCATCGAAGGTCTCATAAAAATCGCCCAGGCGGAAAAACAGAATCGAGTCAGGGTACTGGCTCTTCAACTGCAAATACTGTCGTCGAACGGGAGTGAGATCGTCATCCATATAAATCGCTACCCTTCTTTAACCACAAAGACATGAAGATTACCTAATGTGCAACTCTTTTTGCAGTGTCATTCCGCCTAGCGCGCCCCCGCCGCGAAGCAGCGGACAGGGCGTGAGGCGCTTTTTGCCGAAGAACACATGCGGTGCAGTGCTCCCGTCTCTACGTCGCTCAGCACTGGCTACTAGCCGCGGCAGAGACCTGCCCACATCCGCCGCATTGCGGCGGTGGGCCGCCAGGCGTCGCTTCGCTCAGGGTGACATGGCATGTTTTTTCGAAAGAGTTACACATTGCGTGAAGATCATGATCTTGTTTTGCACTCGTCGTGTCTTCGTGGTTAATCCTTATTGCGGGGCGGGCATCAGGCCGGCCAGCTCGCGCAGGTAATTCCACGAATAAAGGCCCGCGCTGTGCCCGTCGCCCCAGCGCGGTTGAACGGCATAATTGCCGATGTATTCAACGCTTGCCAGGTTGTAGTTCGGCGCGAGTTTCAGCCGCAGCGGGTCGGCCGGGCCGTGAATCTCGGTGCATTCAGCACAGGGACAGCTGTCGCGCAGTTTTTTCCATTCGATCTCGCTGGTCGAGCCGTCTTTCCATTTCACGACCAATAGTTTCTGCTCGTCGTCTTTGCGAACTGAATTGGATTTGGGCATGGTTAAGTCACCTGGTCAACTGGTTAATCAGGGATCAGGGAGCGGGGATCAGACACCGTGTCACCGCGTCACCCTGTCCCCATCACTGTGTCTTTCCGTCTCTCATTCTCTCCGTCACTCCCTCGTTTCGATGTTGATCAATCGCTGCTAATACGTCAGAGTATCGTTCGAGGATCGGCCAGATAAACAGACCGGGGCCGCGCCGGGTGCGAATATGAATCAAGTTCAGGGGCAGATAATTCCAGCCTGGAATATCCTGCCAGGCGATGAACGTCTTCCGTACCCAACGCACCTGCAGGCCCTCCGGCGTAATGACGATGGAGCGCGTGCCGAAGTCGAGGCCCAGTGTGAGAATGACGAGGCTCACGACTAAGCCTGCACCATGCAACAGCGCGTCGGCCAGGTTAGCGGCTTCGATTTCGGCGATGACCGAGCCGAACAAAATTGCGCCGGCCAACAATGCCCCGAGCAAAGCCTGAATGCGATACGCTGCCGGATACCGAGAGATCATGCCCATGTCTCTTTTACTGGCTGCATTCCAAGCCTGATCATACACGATGACGGGCCTATTGACCAGTCGATTGATTTACCAGCCGATTTGCTTGTAGGCATAAATCAGGTATACTGGCAGTGCAATTTCATACCGTAGGTCGGAGAGACGCCCTCATGGCTCAAGTATATCTTGCGGTGGATCTAGGTGGCACCCGCATTCGTGCGGCGCGTTGTCGCGCCGAGGGAACGATCGAGGCTCGCACCGAAGTCTTCACCCAGGCGGATCAAGGCGTGGAAGCCGTCATCGCTCGCATCGAAAGCGCGGTGCGCAGTATGTGGCCTACCACGTCCGATACGACGGCTGCGATCGGCCTGGTGGCGCCTGGCCCGATCGATCCGTGGACCGGTGTTATTCTCACTGCGCCTAATTTGCCGGGTATGGTTAATCTGCCGCTGCGGGATCGGCTGGGCGATATTTTTAATGTGCCCGTTTTCATTGGCAATGATGCCAACCTGGCCGGCCTGGCTGAGTGGCGCTTCGGCGCGGCGCGGGGCTACACGGATATGGTCTATTTGACCGTGAGCACCGGTATCGGGGGCGGCGTCGTCTCAAATGGCCGGTTGTTGTTGGGCAGCCGCGGGCTGGCGGCCGAACTGGGTCATATCACGATCGATCGGACGGATGGCGTCTGCAACTGCGGCAATGTCGGCTGTTTGGAATGGCTGGCCTCTGGAACGGCGATTGTTCGTCAGATTGTAGAACGTCTGCGCGATGGTGAGCCGAGCCGGATCGCCGATCTGGTGCATGGCGATCTGGATGCCCTCAATGTCGAAGTCGTGGCGCAGGCGGCGCTTCAAGGCGATGCGGTGGCCACGGCCGTGTTGAATAAATCGCTGCGCGCGTTGGGGCTGGGTGTGACATCGCTGCTGCACATGTTCAACCCGTCGATCGTTGTCATCGGGGGCGGCGTCAGTAATTTGGGTGCGCGCCTGTTCGACTCCGTGCGTGCGACCGTCAAGCAGCATGTCATGGATCCCCGCTACATTTGCCCGATCGTTCCGGCGCATCTGAGCGGCGATGTCGGTCTGCTTGGCGCACTGGCGCTGGCGCTCGATCCGCCGCCACAACGCCAGGCCTGAAATCTCAGCCAACAAATAACTCCCGCTACAGCATAGGCGGGAGTTGTCGTTGGTAGGACAGAATCTGGGAAGTCGGCAATTACTGGGTTGGCTCTTGTCCGTTATGGGCTGCGGGGACAATCGCCGGCAGCAGGACATGAAATGTACTGCCGGGCATCTTCGCTTCATCGTGGCCCGGACTTTCGACCCAGATCTTGCCGCCGTGCGCCTGGATGACGCCTTTGGCGATCGACAGTCCCAGGCCGGGTCCCGCGCCCTTGAACTTGGTTGAGCCGGTCGAATGCAATTCGACTGCACCCACGCGATAGAATTTCTCAAAGATCAAAATCTGATCGTCGGGATCGAGCCCGATCCCGGTATCGGCAATGAGAACCTCGACGTGAGTAGGCAGCCCCTTGTCCGGCTCCTTCAACATCCGACCGCTGATGGAGATCGTTCCGCCATCGGGCGTGAATTTGATCGCGTTGCCGAGCAGATTGCTGAAGGCCTGACTCAAACGCTTGAGATCGCCGGGCACTTGCGGCAGTGTATCCAGATTGTTGACGCGCAGATTCATCCGGCGCTCTTGGATAGCGTCTTTGTAGTTGTCGATTGCCATGCGCCAGACAACGGCGATGGAGAGCGGCGTCGGGCGAATGTCGAGCTGCTGCGCGTCGATGCGCGAGACGTCGAGCATGGCGGTGATAATCTGTTCCAACCGGGCACTGGCGCGCGTAATGCCCTGGGTGATCTGTGTCAGCTGGGCGGGGGTGCCTTCGCCTTGTTTGACTGCGTCCGTCAGAATATCGGCATAGCCCCAGATCTGGGTCAGCGGCGTGCGGAGTTCGTGCGAGGCGATCTCGATGAAGTCGGTTTTCGCCATATCGAGTTTTTCCAGCCGGCGGTTGGACGCGAGCAGGTCGTCGTTGAGCTGCATGATCGAGCGGTTGGCGCCCTTGAGGTCGCTGACGAGGCGCGCATTCTGCAACACGGTCGCCGTCTGATTGCCGACGCTGAGCAAGACATTGAGGTCTTGAGCCGTATAAGGTTCGTTGGAGACTTTGCTGCCGAAGGCCAGCACGCCGATCAGCAGACCTTGCGATCGCACCGGCACGTAGACTTCCATGTCCAGCGCCTGCAACCATGATCGTTCCCACACAGAAGCCGCTCGGTAAGTGGGTAGAATGTCGATCTCGTAGTGTGTGACCGGCATGTTGCCATGCCGCAGCGCGTGCAGCACCGGGCTATCCGATTGAAATCCGAATTGAGTCGGCGCGAGCGCGCCCATGCCCGGCATCACCAGCACTTCTGCGCCGCCGTCTTCGCTTTCGGTAATCAGCATCAACGTGCCGCGCCGCACATCCAGCGCTTCGGCAATAATCCCGGTGGCCACCGTGACCAGGGTGTCCAAATCGAGGATGTTGCTGATGGCGTCGCCGTAATCACGCAGGGCCCGCGCCGGATCGTAA
>JADGQE010000170.1 GCA_017882055.1 Thermoflexales bacterium | reverse complement strand
AAATTTGCCAAATGAAGCTCAGAAGTGGGAATCACGTAGCAATTTCAGGCATAAAGTGGGAGGCTGTCCCTGTGAAATTGCCAAACCGGGAATTGCTGCACATCGGTAAAGATGCCTTCCAAAGACACGGATTCAGGCTTGCCCAGCATACGGGTCGTGGAATACAGGTCCTTCATCCGCTGCCGGTATTTTTCAGCCGATTGGGTCCACTCAAAGCGCGCCCACTGTTCTTTGGCTTTGCCCGCCAATGTGCTGGCAATATCCTTGCCGTATTTATCCCACAGCCATGCGCCGACGGATTCAAGTGCCATGCCATCCACCCGCATTGATGAAAGAGAAGATTGCTTCGACGCTGCACGTCTCGCAATGACGATCGAGAATCAGAAATCGGAAATTCCTACTCTTCGTCTTCCGCTTTATCCAACTCGACCTCAACTGCTGTGCCATTTTCACTTGCCAATGTCAAAACCGCCTGGTACAGAGATTCGCTCAGATAAAAGCCGGCCGTCTGGCGCAGAGCATCCAAGAATGGCCGCACGCGATCGATCGCGCCTTTCGATTTCGCCTCTAGTAAAATACCCAGTACGCCGATCACCTTGAGCCCCAAGCGCTGAGCCGCGTGACGGCCTTCTTTCTCGTCCATCACGACCAGATCGGCGCCCAGTTCCAGAGCCAACGCTATGCTTTCGGCTTCGCCACGATCCAGATCGCGCTGCAGCGCAATGACCAACCAGCGGTTTTGAACGGCATGGCGCCGGACCCAGCTGACAGCTGCGACGTTATCACTGCCCGGCCAACGTTTGCCATTGGCATTTAGCTCATCCCATACCCCATCAGCAATGCGCACTTCGGCGTACAACTGGTGCAAAAGATCAAACTGGCCGATGGCAGCGAGATTGGTTAATGGCGACGTATCACTGACAACAATCATAGTCGCCCCAGTTCGCGCAGTGTTGCGATGTCTTCCGACAAATCGGCCTCATCGTAATGTGGTGAAATGCGGCGAGAGGCAAGCAATTGGCGAAATTCCCATAATGACATCTCTGCCAGCTCGCGCGCCTTGCCAATGGAAAGTCGCCCCTGCTCGTACAGGTAAACGGCGATCTCCACCTTCAAGGCTGATACGGTCAAGCGCGCCGAATCCAAAACATCCTGCGGAACTTCCAAAACATTTGTTGCGCTCATATTCAGTTACTCCTCTCGGCTGATCACTGAATCAGCCACACTTGCACCGCGCTGCGCTGCCCATACCCGCCGCGTTGCGGCGGTGGGCCGCCAGGCGTGGCGCAGTGCAGGTGTCAGAAATTCCTACTCTTCGTCTTCCGCTTTATCCGACTCGACCGCGGCCTCCGTGCCACTCGCGCCGAGCCGCGTCTTACTGGCCGCCTCCGCCGCATGCGCGCGGATCTCTTGATCGATCTGAGTCATGACTTCAACATGCGCCTTCAAAAACTCTTTCGCATTCTCGCGGCCCTGCCCCAGTTTGGTGTCGCCGTAAGCGAAAAACGCGCCGCGCTTGGTGATGATCTCCATCTCCGTGCCGATGTCGAGAATGTCGCCGGACTTGCTGATGCCTTCGTTGAACATGATGTCGAACTCGGCTTCGCGGAAGGGCGGCGCGACTTTATTCTTGGTCACGCGCACCCGCACACGATTGCCTGTCGCTTCGCCGCCGCCTTTGATCGTTTGAATGCGGCGCACGTCCAAGCGAATCGACGCATAAAACTTGAGGGCGTTGCCGCCGGTGGTCGTTTCGGGATTGCCGAACATCACGCCGATTTTCATGCGCAGTTGATTGGTGAAGATCACCACGGCGTTGCTGGCTTTGATCGCGCCGCTGAGTTTGCGCAGCGCCTGCGACATCAAGCGCGCCTGCAAACCCATGTGGCTGTCGCCCATCTCGCCTTCGATCTCGGCGCGTGGCACCAGAGCCGCGACCGAGTCGACGACCACCACATCGATCGCGTTCGAGTGGATCAAGGCATCCGCAATCTCCAAAGCCTGCTCGCCGGTATCGGGCTGCGAGATATAGAGATTCTCAATATCGACGCCGCATTGGGCCGCGTAACCCGGATCGAGCGCGTGTTCCATGTCGATGTAGGCGCACGTCCCGCCGCGCTTCTGCGCTTCGGCCACGATGTGCTGGCACAGCGTCGTCTTGCCCGACGACTCCGGCCCGTAAATCTCGGTGATGCGCCCGCGGGGAATGCCGCCGATGCCCAGCGCCAGATCGAGCGCGAGTGAGCCGGTCGGGATCGATTCCACTTCCATGTGAGTCGCCTCGCCCAGCCGCATAATCGTGCCTTCGCCATATTTCTTCGTCAGCGACGCAAGTGTCATTTCAAGCGCTTTTGATTTTCCATCACCGGCCATGTTGGTCTCCTTGAGAATAACCTTGCGAAGGTTCTGAAACCTTCGCAAGGTTGTTAAACCCGAAAGGTCTGCGTTGCTGAGCAGTGTACAACATTCATCGCCCGCTGGCAAGTGTTTTGTGGGCCGCCGTATGACTAGAGTGTTTGACCAGTCTCTTTGCCAGTGTTATCATGCACCCATGCAAAGCTGGCTCAATCGTTCTCATTTACGCGCGGCTGAGATCGAAGTGCACCCCGCCCTTCAATCGGATCAACCTGCAATTTACCGCTTGACCGAGAGCAACCGCCGCATCCACTTTAATCTCGATTGGTGGACGTTCGATCACTGGCTGTATCCCGATCGAGCGTCGGATGCGATCTGGCTGGCGACCCATCGAACTGAAGTGCTCGGACTGTTGCTAGCTCCCGTCGATGAATCGCCGACTGCCTGGCTGCGCGCCATTGCGATTGCCGACGGTTATCCGGCCGAGCCTATCCTGGCAGCGCTGCTCGATCGAGCGCTGCTGGCTTTACGGCCCATGGGGGTCAATCAAATTGCTGCGCTGGCGCATCCGGAGTGGTTGGCGGATTGGCTGCCGGCGGCACAGTTTACGTCTTTGACCGAAGTCATCACCTTTCGCAAAGACGATCGAATTTTGACACGGCCCGCCGGCCAGGCGATAGCGGCCGTTATCCGGCCTGCGACCCCGCAGGATATTCCAGCTATCGTCGCCAACGATCGCGCGGCCTTCGATCCGGCCTGGTGGCATTCATCCAAATCGATCGCGCACGCCTTGCAAGCCGTATCGCATTTCAGCGTAGCCGAGTTCGAGGGCCAGGTCGTCGGTCACGCCTTCAGCGATCTATACGGCGGGCAAGGTCATTTGATTCGCTTGGCCGTTCATCCGGCGTTTCAGCGGCACGGCCTGGGCGAGCAGCTGTTGATCGAATCGTTGAACTATCAGATCGCCGTCGGTGCGTTTCCTTTCACGGTCAACACCCAGAGCGACAATCTCCCATCCCAGGCGCTGTATCGCCGCCAGGGCTATTGGAATGTCGGCCGGCCGGTGCGCGTGATGCAAAGAGTGATCAGTGATGCGTGAAGTTTCTCGCGGCACGGTGAAAGTTCGGTTTGGACTGTCACAAAATTCCATCCTCATCGCGCTGATCATCGCCTGCGCGCTATTGTTTTCTTACCTCTCGGTCGCGCGGCATTACACCTTCAACACTTCCGCCTACGATCTGGCGATGTACGATCAGGCCGTGTGGAATACCAGTCAGGGCCGGCCATTTGAAATCAATTTACTGGAAGACACAATGCCCGGCCTGACCAACAAGTTGGGCGATCACGTCGAGCCCATCTTGCTGCCGCTGGCCTTGCTATACAAAATCCGCAGCAACGCCGATGTGCTGCTCGTCGTTCAAGCGATCGCCTTAGCCGCGTTGATCTGGCCGCTCTATCAACTGGTGCACCATCGATCGAAGAGCATCTTCCTCGCCAGTCTGGGCGTTGTCCTGTATCTCGTTCATCCTGCCATGTGGAACGCGCTGCTATTCGATTTTCATCCGGTGACGCTGGCTGCCGCGTTCCTCGTCTTCGCGCTGTGGATGCTGATTCAGAAAAAGCGCAGCGCTTGTTTGATCTTCGCGTTACTGGCGATGATGGGCAAAGAAAACATCGGCTTGATGGTGGCCATGCTCGGCGTGTATGCCGCGTTGTTCGTCAAGGGCGAGCGTCGCCTTGGATTGATTCTTATTGGCGTGGGAGTGATCGGGGCGATCATCGCGGTGGGCTTCATCAACCCGGCGTTTCAACCGGCCGGCGTTTCATATTATCTCAATCGCTACGGCAAACTCGGCAGTACCTTCGGCGAAGTGCTGCTTTCACCTTTTACAAAATTCGATGTCTTCTGGTCGATCATCGCCGGCCCGAAGCGCCTGGCCTATTACGGCGATCTCTTGCTGCCGCTCGGTGGACTGCCGCTGCTTGGCCTTGATCTGATCCTGATTGTCCTGCCCGACATCGCGCTCAATACCCTCTCGGCTTTTGCGCCATCCCGCACTCTCGATTATCATTACGCGATTCTGATCGCGCCGTTTTTGATCCTGGCAACGCTGTGGGGCCTCGATCGGCTGGCGCGTTGGCTCACACGCATTAACCTGGCGAAGGTATTTCCCCATCATCAACGAACGCGCATTTGTCCTTCGCAAGGTTTGATCTATGGAATCGCCGGCGCAATTGTTTTACTCAGCATGGCCGCATACCAGATCGATCATTATCATACATTCCTGCCGTTGTCCGATCGATATGCAGGCACATTCGCGGTCACGCCGCGCGATGCGATCGGGTTGCAAGTCGCGGCGCAGATTCCAGCTGAGGCGGTCGTCTCAGCCCAGTTCAATCTCTTGCCACACGTCAGTCAGCGCGAACGCGCCCATATTTACCCGCGTATCGAGGATGCCACTTACGTTTTTCTTGATACGCAAGGGCAGATCGAACCATTCAAGGCACAGGCGGAGTATCAAAACGCCGTCGATACATTACGCTCAGACTCAGCTTTCGAAGTCATGACCGAACGAGATGGATTCATTCTATTACGCCGCAAATAACGTCGATGACTGCTCAGACAACAGAAACTGCACCGCGTAGAATACACACCGGCTTCCAGCGCGATCTCATCGTCGTTGGTGTGCTTTTCCTGACCGTGGTGGTACTTTATATCCCCAGCCTGAAATATCCGTTTGTCTGGTATGACGCCGATGATCTGCTGCGCGCGATCAAATATTCGGCCGGGAATTTATTTGTAGGTGTCGCCAATTACCAATACTATCGTCCGCTGATTTTTCTACTGTGGAAATTGATCCTCAACGTGTGGAGCGCCGATTCTGCACCGATCTTTCACGCTTTGCTGATCGGCGCACATGTATTGAACAGCGTGTTGTTGTATGCTCTGGCGCGGGCCTTAACCCGGCGCCGATCGATCGCGGCAGTCGCTGCCTTGCTGTTCGCCGTTTATCCTTTTAGCTATCAAGCCGTCACCTGGATCATCGCGCATCAGCCACCCAGCATGATCTTCGTGTTAGCCGGACTGCTGATCTACACGCGAACCAGAATAGATATCAGCAACCAACGATCACCCGTCATTCGTCACGTCCTCGCCATAACCTGCTTGATCGCTGCGATGCTGATGCATGAAAGCGCCTTCGTCAGCGCGGGCCTGGTTATTTTGATTGAAGCCTATTTGGCGCTCACCCGGCGCGTATCGCGCCCGAGTCTGTGGCCATTACTCTACATTGTCATCACCGTCATCATGTACGTGATTTATTCTTCAGCCGCGAAATCCTCGCCGCCCCAGGCCACATTTCAAGTGATGACGGGCCTGTACTTGCTACAAGGCTTAGTCTACCCGGCCGCAATGCTTCTGGCGCGAGTTTGCCAATCGGCCGGCTGCGATAGCACTGCCTGGCTGTTGCCCGTCAGCATCGTCACTGTCATCGCGTTGCTGGTCATCTGGCGATCAAATCGAACGGCGCTGCTCGGCTTGTTCGGCCTGTTGTGGTTCGGGGGCAGCGTCTTGCCGATGTGGGCCGGGCGCGATTTCGTTTACACTGAATATGCGCCGCGCTTGCTGTATTTAGCTGGGGCAGGTACGGCACTAGCGATCGCAGCCGTTCTCGGGCCATTTGGAGAGTCGATGCATTCGCGAATCAGCGTGGGACGATTAGTCTCAGTCAGCGTGATTGCGCTGATTCTGTTACAGAGCGGGCAATTTGTCCTGGCGCGGCAGCCGCTGCATGACGATGCCTTTCGATTGCTCGATCAGGAAAATCGTGCGATGTTTACCCCGCGCAGCGGATCGGCCTTGTTCGTCGACACCGTCGAATTATTTACTTACAAAGAGAACGAGTTTCCCCTGGGGTGGTTCGGCGTTTTGGTTTCGCCGTGGCATAATCACATCGTCACCGATCTGAACCTGCGCGCTAAAAATGCCGACTGGGTCATCGACCCGGCCCATTCGCAGCAAGTTCAGGATCGATCGCGCCTGAAGTTGGAATTTCATGGGCGCGTCGTCTCGCCTGAACAATTGCGACAGGCGATCGTCGTAGCCAGTGAAGTCTATCGGGTTGAGGCAACGCCCGATGCTAACTTACACGTCTTCCAGATCGCATCGATCGAACACCAGGCCGATCCGTCAACTTCATTCGTGACTGAATGGGCCAACTCAGTTCGATTGATCACGGCCACAGTCGAAATGGAAGCCAATATGCCGGTGCTGAATCTCGACTGGTCAATCGACGGCACCCTGGCTACAAATCAAACAGTGTTCGTTCACATTCAAAACGCTCAGGGCCAGATCGTCGCCCAGGCCGACGGCGATCCGATCGGTGGTTACGCGCCGTTGGGTAGTTGGGCCGCCGGCGATCGCATTCGAGAACGCCGGCCGTTGATCCTGCCCGCCGATCTTCCGACGGGCACATACATCATTGCGCTGGGGTTATACGATCGCGCCTCACTGCTGCGCGTGATTCCGACGCAGGCCGCTCTTCCGATCAACGATGGCGCAGTCGCCGTTACAACATTTGATCTCCATTGATGGCTTATGATTAATCACTCGTCACTCGTTACTCGTTACGCTTCACGCCTTCGATCACATCAGCACTTCTTGCTCATCCTGGTCGTCTTCTTGACGTTCAGGTTGTTGATGCCCTTCGTCTTTCGCAACGGATCGTACTTTGTTGAGCAGGCACCCGATATGGGTGATTTTCTACGCTGGGGCACACTGGCCGACAGCCGGTTATACCCCTACGTGAATTACTCGTGGGATTATCCACCCCTGCTAGTGTGGTCCGTTATCGGCCTAAATCGACTTAGCGAATTACTGCCCGCCTGGTCCGATCAACGTCTGTGGTTGTCGATTACTATGCAGCTAACGATGATGCTGGCCGATGCAGGCAGCTTGATCCTGGTCTACGCCATCGCGCTGCGAACCGGCCGCAAAGCCAAAGCGATTCGCACCGCGGCGCTGTTTGCCGGATCGTTCATCGCCGCCTACGCGGCCTCGGGCTGGTATGAACCGATTCCGTTGTTTCTGCTGCTGTTGTCACTGTATCTCGCGCTGCGTGATCAATTCATTGGGAGCGGCTTGATTGCTGCCCTGGGCCTCATGATCAAAATTGTGCCCATCGTCGTGGTGCCGGCCAGCTTCAGGTACATCCAAAGCATACGGGGGCGCGTGAAATATATCGTTGCCACTACTGTCGCCGCCCTTACGCTTCTACTTCCATTCCTCTTTATAGGCGCAGATCATCTGGTGGCCTTCCTGCGCGTTACCTCCAATCGGCCCGCCTGGTTATCGATCTGGGCAGTGTTCGACGGCAATTATCAATATGGTGCGACGCTGCCCATCATCGATCGATTCTCGCCCAACAACGTGGGCACAGCCGCACCAAGTCAACTGCCCTGGCCGATCATTCATTTGGCTTTCGCCGGATTGTTTCTCTTTCTATTTACCCGCCGCCTCGACTGGCGCAAGCCGATCAACCTTGTGGCTTTCACAGGTATCACCCTCAATTTATTGCTATTGTGGTCCAAAGGTTTCTCTGGCCAGTTCACCGTCTTCGTCGTTCCATTTATCGTGCTGTTGATGCCGAACCTGCGCGGTGCAGTGTATGCGGCGCTGCTCAGCGTGCTGTGGGTCGCCGAATGGCCGCTCGCCTTCAACCTGCTCGACGGCCAAAACTGGTTCATCGCGTGGCTCATCATCATACGCACGGCTGTCCTGGTAGCACTGTGTTTCGAATATAGCGCGGTGCTCTTTAGCTGGCGCAACAGCCGCCCTGGTCGCTATGTTGCACGTTTTGCATCGGCCACGCTTTTGGCCGGTTGGTTAAGCCTCATTCCCGTAAGCGTCATGGCGCTCAATGCTTATACTCAGACCCG
>JADGQE010000169.1 GCA_017882055.1 Thermoflexales bacterium | reverse complement strand
GTGATGGCCGCCGTCAGCGTCGTCTTGCCGTGGTCGATGTGGCCCATCGTGCCGACGTTGACATGCGGCTTGGTGCGATCAAAATGCTGCTTCGACATGGTTTTCGATCTCCTTCAATTTACCGCTTTCAATTGAAGCGTGCTGTCAGCTTTAAATTTCGATAGGTAAGCCCACAATGGGATTTGAACCCATGACCTTCCCCTTACCAAGGGGATGCTCTACCACTGAGCTATGTGGGCGTGCCACTTACCTCGGCAAAGACGACAACGGCTGCTGCTGCCACGGTCATCAACTTCTGTGGACAGGGAGGGAATCGAACCCCCGAACGGCATCGCCGAGCTGATTTACAGTCAGCGTCCTTTGGCCACTTGGATACCTGTCCGTCTTGAATGGCGTCCGCGCTCAACTTAGAGCCGACGGCGAGAATTGAACTCGCGACCCTCCGCTTACAAGGCGGACGCTCTGCCGCTGAGCTACGTCGGCAAAACACTGCCGCGTGATAAACACGCTTCGCGGGCTACACCTTCTAGCCCGCAGCCGACATTATACCATAAGGAACAAGCGGGTCAAGGCTTGTTTCGATCGATTGATCAGGGGCGGCGGCAAAGTATACCTGTGATCAGATGGATTGTCAAAACGAATTTGCGTGCCGCTGGAAAAGGCGTGTTCAAAAGATTCGCATGGAATACACTGCCGTTAAGCCGAGTATGGAGGCCCGGCAGCTGAATGCCTGGCGACTCCAACGTGCACGCGGTTCAAGAAGTTCGTTTGCCAACATCGTCTGCCTATGGTATACTCGCGCCTCGAGTCTGGTCACTGACTCTATCTCACACGCCTCTCGATCGCCGAGGTGTGCCGGAGTTCTACAGCCCTCCGGCTCTCGCGCGAGTTGAAAGAGGCGGACGACAAAAACATTCAATTAAGGAGAATACCATCATGGCTGTTGTCTCAATGAAGGCACTGCTCGAAACGGGCGTGCACTTCGGTCACCGTACCCGCCGCTGGAATCCGAAGATGAAGCCCTTCATCTTCACCGAGCGAAACGGGATCCACATCATCGATCTGCAACAAACGATTGCCGCGCTGGAGGCTGCTTACAATCTCATCCGTGACACCGCCGCCAACGGTGGCACGGTGCTGTTTGTCGGCACCAAGCGCCAGGCCCAGGAAACCATCGCCAAAGAAGCCGCGCGTGCCAACGTGCCGAACGTCACCTATCGCTGGCTGGGCGGCACGCTCACGAACTGGCGAACCATCCGGCAGCGCATTGATACGCTGCACGCGCTTGAAGGCCGCCGCGATCGTGGCGAGTTCGATGTCCTGCCCAAGAAAGAAGCGCTCGATCTGGAGCGGCTGATCACCAAGCTGAATCTGCGGCTGGGCGGCATCAAGGACATGCGCAAGCTGCCCGACGTGCTGTTCATCATCGATACCCATCGCGAGATCACTGCCATCAAAGAAGCGAATACGCTCAATATTCCGGTGATTGCGATGGTCGATACCAACTGCGATCCCGATCCGATCGATCTGGTCATCCCGGCCAACGACGACGCCATTCGCGCGATCAAGCTCATCGTCGCCCGCATGGCGGATGCCGCGCTCGAAGGCGCGGCCATGCGCAAAGAAGTCGCGCCCGCTGAAGTCACCGAAGAAACCGTCGAGGCGGATGACAAGTATCTGGGCGAAGCCACTCTCGCCAAGCTGCGCGCCGGTCTGGAATTTGAAGACGCCGGCGTAGCAGGCCTGGAAGAAGAGACCCGCGGCGAAGAACTATAAACGGAGTCATTGGAATTGGACATCTCAGCTGCTACCATCAAACAACTGCGCGAGCAGACCGGTGCCGGTGTGCTCGATTGCCGCAAAGCACTGGAACAAACCGAAGGTGACCTCGAGAAGGCCAAGGCGTGGCTGAAGGACAAGGGCCTGGCTCAAGCAGCCAGGAAGGCCGATCGAGTGGCGAAGGATGGTTTGATTGGATCGTACATCCATCACAACAATCGCATCGCCGTGTTGATCGAAGTGAACTGCGAAACCGACTTCGTCGCCCGCACCGACGGCTTCAAGACGCTGACGCAAACGCTGGCCAGGCACATCGCCATGGCGAATCCACAGTACATCAAGCCCGAAGACATTCCGGCCGCCCAACTGGAAGAAATCAAGAAGGGCTTTCTCGAAGAAGCGATCGCCAGCGGCAAACCGGAGAACGTGCTCGATCGTATCGTCGAAGGCAAACTTGAAAAGTATTATCAGGAAGCGTGCCTGCTGCGCCAGGCGTATGTCCTGGATGACAAAATCATTATCGGCGACATGCTCACGCAGGCGATCACGGATCTGCGTGAAAACATCGTCGTGCGGCGGTTTGTCCGCTACGAATTAGGCGGCGAATCTCTCTAGGCAGAATTAAATGGGCAGCGGACCAACCTCCGTTGCCCATTTTCACAACTCCCACCAGTCGAGGCACTATGCCTGTTCCGCAATACAAACGTATTCTACTCAAGCTCGGCGGCGAGGCGTTAGCCGGTCGAGGCGGAATCGGTATCAACCCGACCATGGCTGAAGATGTCGCAGCCAAGATCAAAATCGTTAGAGACCTCGATATCCAGATCGCCCTGGTATTGGGCGCGGGTAACCTGTGGCGCGGCAAAGACGGCTTGTCACACGGCATGGAGCGCGCCACCGCCGATCATATGGGCATGCTCGCCACCGTCATGAATGCGCTCGCCTTGCAGGACGCTCTGGAGCGGCTGGGCATTGCCACCCGCGTTCAGACCGCTATCACGATGCAAGCGGTGGCCGAGCCTTACATCCGACTGCGCGCCATCCGCCACATGGAAAAAGGCCGGGTCGTGATCATCGGCGGCGGAACCGGCAACCCCTATTTCACCACCGATACCGCGGCCGCCCTGCGCGCGATGGAAATCAAAGCCGATATTCTGATCAAGGCCACCAAAGTGGATGCCGTCTATTCGGAAGATCCTCGACTGAATCCCGAAGCGAAACGCTTCGACCGTCTCTCCTATATCGACGCGCTGAATCAGCGTGTCGGCGTGATGGATTCGACGGCGATTTCGTTGTGCATGGACAATGAGATGCCGATTCTGGTGCTCGATCTGTGGCAGCCACACAGTCTGGAGCAAGCCGTATTCGGCGAACCGGTTGGGACAATCATCGGCAGCTAGGTTCTCCGTCTGAAAACTGCCACTCGCAAAATCAAGTTGTCACGCTTGCGCCAATTCGTATTATAATAGGGGTAGTGCTAGCTATGCATGGACCACCCCTGCCGCCGGGTGATCTCACCTTTGAGGAAGCCGCTCCGGTAATGCCACGGAGACCAACCCATCGCAGACACTTTTGATCAACACACGTTGTCGCCAAATTGGTCGCTAAACCTGGTGTGAGGTGACAGATAATCGTGACATCCGATATCGCTAAAGACATTCTCAAAGAAGCCGAAGATCACATGCTCAAGACCAACCACGCGTTGGACTTAGACCTGCGCGCGATTCGCACCGGGCGGGCCAGTCCCATGCTGGTCGAGCGCCTGATGGTCAACTACTACGACACGCCGACGCCGTTGGAGCAGCTCGCCACGATCGCCGCGCCTGAACCGCAAATGCTGACCATCCGCCCGTTCGACGCGCATTCGATGAAGGACATTGAGCGCGCGATCCTCGCCTCCGATCTGGGTCTCACGCCCAACAACGACGGCAAGATCATCCGCCTGATCATTCCGCGCCTGAGCGAAGAGCGCCGCAACGAAATGATCAAACTGGTCCACAAGCGATTAGAGGAAGCGCGCATCTCCATCCGCAACATTCGCCGTGATGCGCAGGATAATTTGCGCGATTTCGAAAAAGAAAAAATGATGTCGGAAGACGATCTCAAGCGGGCCCGCGAAGATCTCCAGAAATTGACCGATAAGTACATCGAACAGGCTGAAGCGACCAGCCAGCGCAAAGAAGAGGAGATTCGCGAAGTCTGAGGCCGCGACCTTAGGCCGCATGCAGACATTCGCAGCCGCATGAACCCCGCATCTACTCCGACTCAGGTTCCTTATCATCTGGCGATCATCATGGACGGCAATGGCCGCTGGGCCAAGTCACGCGGCTTGCCGCGATTAGCCGGACACCATGCCGGCACCGAGAACCTGCGCCGCATTCTGCGCTCGTGCGTCAAACACGGCATCAAGATTCTCACGTTATACGCCTTCTCCACGGAGAACTGGGGCCGCCCGGCCGATGAAGTCCGCGGGTTGATGGGCATCCTGGAGCAGGTGATCGAGCGTGAACTCAACGAGCTGCACGCGGAAGGTGTGCGCATCCGCCATATCGGACGGATGAACGGCATCGCGCCGCGCTTGCAACGCAAAATCACGCACGCCGTCGAAATGACGCGCAACAACGATACATTGATTCTCAACGTCGCGCTGAATTACGGCGGGCGGCAGGAAATCATCGACGCGGTGCGCCGCTTGCTGGCTGATGGCGTCAAGCCTGAGGCTTTGGACGACGCGCTGTTCGGTCAATATCTTTACACGGACGGTTTGCCTGATCCCGATCTGATCGTCCGCACCAGCGGCGAAATGCGTGTCAGCAATTTTCTGATCTGGCAGGGCGCGTATGCTGAATACTACGCAACTCCGACCTACTGGCCCGACTTCAACGAAGACGAGTTGCAAAAAGCACTCGACCATTATGCCAGCCGCGAACGCCGCTTTGGCTTAGTCGCCGAGCAGACGATTGCGGCGCGATCGAAATAATCCAGCCTGTTGACTCAGCCTCATGCTCTTGACCCGCGTCCTTAGTGCATTGATTCTGGCGCCGATGGTGATCGGCGTCATCTGGATCGGCGGGTGGCCGTTTTATAGCTTACTGTCGCTTGCTTTCTGCATCGCCGCATATGAATTCGTGCAGCTCATGCGGCGCAGCGGCTTTCAACCGCCGCTGTTCTTTTCGATTGCGGTAATATTGGCCTTATGGCTGAATACGCTGTTTCCTCAGACGAATCTGCTGCAACCGGCAGTGGCTTTCATCCTGATTAGTTCGTTAACATGGCAGCTCACTCACCGTCAGGGTGCACCCACGGTCGATTGGGCGTTGGCCCTCATCGGCGGCCTGTATCTGGGCGTGGCTGGCGCGCATCTCATGCTCACGCGGCAATTGCCTCAAGGCGAGCGTTGGCTCTTGCTCATATTGACTGGAACATGGCTGGCCGATACTGGCGCGTTTCTTATCGGCTCGCGCTTTGGCCGCCATAAAATGACGCCATCGCTCAGCCCCAAGAAGAGCTGGGAAGGATTGATCGGCGGCGCGATCTTTGGCATGGCGCTCAACCCGATCGTCGCCGCCGCCTTTGGCTTACCGGCCATTCACGGCGCGGCGTTGGGACTGATCGGCGCACTCATCGGGACGCTGGGGGATCTGTCGGTCTCGATGATCAAACGCCAGGTCGGAGCCAAGGATTCGGGAAACTTGATTCCCGGTCACGGCGGTGTACTCGATCGATTGGACAGCCTGATGTTCACGGTCATCGTAGGCTATTACTACATTGTCTGGATTGCTCTGGCCTGAGTATTTTGAGTTCATGTGCGGGGGAAACCATGAATCAACAGCCGATGATGCCTGATCCCGATCGCAACCTTGCGCTGGAATTAGTTCGCGTTACAGAGGCCGCCGCTATGGCGGCCGCCCGCCAGATGGGACGTGGCGATAAGATCGCCGCCGATCGAGCGGCCGTCAACGCGATGCGCCTGATGTTCAACACCGTCGATATGGATGGCGTCGTCGTCATCGGCGAAGGCGAGAAAGACGAAGCGCCGATGCTGTATAACGGCGAACATTTGGGCACCGGCGCAGCGCCGCAGGTAGACATCGCGGTCGATCCGATTGACGGTACCCGGCTGACGGCGCTGGGGTTACCGGGTGCAATTGCCGTAGTAGCTTTGGCCGAGCGGGGCACCATGCACAATCCAGAGCATTTGGTTTACGCCCAGAAGATCGCAGTCGGCCCGCGCGCCAAAGGCGTCATCGACATCAACGCGCCGGTAAAGGATAACCTGGCCAAAGTCGCGCGTGCGCTGGATAAAGAGATTCACGATCTGACCGTCGTGGTTCTCGACCGGGATCGGCACACAGAACTGATCAGGCAAGTGCGGGCCTGTGGCGCGCGCATCAAACTGATCACCGATGGTGATATTGCCGCTGCACTTGCAACCACGGCCGATGATGCGGGCGAAGATATTCTCATGGGCATCGGCGGTTCGCCTGAAGCCGTTATCGCCGCCGCTGCGCTCAAATGCGCGGGCGGAGAAATTCAATGCAAACTCTGGGCGCGTGATGAAAAGGAACGAATAAAAGCGCTGGATCTGGGGCTCGATCTGGAACGCGTCTTAACCACTGACGATCTGGTCAGCGGCCATAATGTCTTCTTTGCGGCCACGGGCATCACCGATGGTCAGCTGCTGGCGGGTGTGCGTTATGCGGGCGACAAGGCCCGCTCCACTTCGATCGTCATGCGCAGCCTCAGCGGCACGACTCGCCGCATCTTATCCGAGCACCGTCTCGACAAACTGAAGTTATTGACTAACATTTACGAATAAACTACGCAACCCGGCTGGCGCGACGTTTGAAGCGCGCAGTGGGTTTGGAGGAAAAACTGTGGACTTTGTAGAACTGGATGCCAAGACGCTGACTGATCTGCGTGACATTGCCAAATCGATGGATATATCTGGCTACCGCCGGCTCAAGAAAGATGATTTGATCCTGCGCTTACTGCGGGCCAAAGCCGAAGGGCAAGGCTACATCTTCGGCGGCGGTGTGCTGGACATTGTCGATGAGAACATCGGTTTCCTGCGCAGCGAGCATTATCTGCCCGGCCCGGAAGATGTGTATGTGAGCCAAAGCCAGATTCGGCGCTTTGGCCTGCGTACCGGCGATATGGTGATCGGGCAAGTACGCCCGCCCAAAGATAGCGAAAAATACTTCGGGTTGCTGCGCGTCGAAGCCGTCAACGGGCTTGATCCCGAGCAAGCCAAACTTCGTCCCGTTTTCGAGAAGCTCACGCCGATCTTCCCGAGCATACGGTTCAACCTCGAAACCGAGCCAACTAACATCACCACCCGGTTGCTCGATATGGTAGCGCCGATCGGACGCGGGCAGCGCGGCTTGATCGTTTCGCCGCCCAAATCCGGCAAGACCACCGTGCTGAAGCACATCGCTAACGCGATTTCGACCCGCTATCCCGATGTGCACTTGATGGTGGCCCTGATCGGTGAGCGGCCTGAAGAAGTCACCGATATGGATCGCTCAGTCGAGGCCGAAGTGATCAGCAGCACCTTCGACGAGCCGCCACAAAGCCATGTGCGCGTGGCCGAGATGGCTCTGGCGCGCGCCAAACGCCTGGTCGAAGGCGGACGCGATGTCGCGATCTTGATGGATTCGATGACGCGCCTCGCCCGCGCCTATAACCTGATCGTACCGTCGAGCGGGCGGACCCTATCGGGCGGCCTTGATCCGGCGGCCTTGTATCCACCCAAGGGCTTCTTCGGCGCAGCCCGCAATATCGAAGAAGGCGGCAGCCTGACCATCATCGCTACCTGCATAGTCGATACCGGCAGCCGCATGGACGATATGGTCTACGAGGAATTTAAGGGTACCGGCAATATGGAACTGCATCTCAGCCGCCGCTTGCAGGAACGCCGCATCTTCCCGGCCTTCGACATCGAGCGCTCCAGCACCCGCCGCGAAGAAATGCTGCTGGAGCCCGAATTGTTGAGCAAGAGCTGGCTTATGCGCCGGATGCTGGGTCAGATGATGGCTTCGCCGCCCAGTGGCGCCGGACTTGACCTGACCAATGCAATGGAAGCACTCATCAACCGGATGAGCCGCACCAAGTCCAATATAGAATTTCTGGCCGGCCTGCGTGACGACTCTTAAGCCAGCCACGGGCAGCCTCGTCACCCCTCGTTTGAGGGTCTTTGCATAGATCGGGCTTATGGTATAATTGCGCCTTAAGGAACAGAGCGGAAGCACTAAGCCGCCCGGTATTTAGTAGCGATGGGCGAGTTAACGGCTACGATCTCTTTAAATGGCTCAAACTGAATTTACTCCTCGCGCAGCACGCCGGCTTATTCCAGAAACACCTGAAGCGGTAGTGCGACCTGATCGAAAGCCGGCAGCGCGACGGCAACCGATTTCTACTCCGGCTCCTGCGCTCGTTGGTGTCCCTCAAGAGGGGGAAAACCACGAGCCGATAGGGCTTTCTTCCCCATCCGATTCTTCTGATGTTTTCGAGCACCT
>JADGQE010000168.1 GCA_017882055.1 Thermoflexales bacterium | reverse complement strand
GGGCCGCTCCCGCGCCACGCGTCAACCCGGCCTCAAGAATCGCCAGGCGCTGAAACTGCTCGCCACCTGGATGAACACGCCCGATGATCGCGGCGCAGACTGGTGGCAGCAATTCGAACGCGAGGCTGCGATTCACGTGGCATTCGTCTATTGACAACGGAAGATTGCGGTCATACACTACCGTCAACGCGCAACGCAATCGCGTCGCCGCACCATAACCTTATGGTGCTCTCTTTTAATAAAGTGGCGAGCACTCGCCGCTTTGTGGCGAGCACTCGCCAACAAGTTGCGGCATCAATCCAAATACTGGAGACTGCTCGCAACCATTTGGCAACCTGAATACAGAAGGTGGCGATCTCTTTTAATATACCCGCGAGCACTCGCCGCTTTGTGGCGAGCACTCGCCAATCATTGGCGAGGTGCAAACAAAAGATGGCGATCTGGTTAAAGCACTTTCTGGGGGCTTTTGGGGCGTCAATACCCATTTTTCAGGCTTTCAGTCCGTCGCTTCTTGGTCTGCGTTCAGTTGGCGTTTGAATTCTTACCACCAAGGCACAAAGACACCAAGTTTTTTGTGAGTTGACCACTTCTTGCGAAAACTTCTTCGTGTCTTGGTGTCTTTGTGGTAAAGATGAAATGCCCACTGAACGATACGCTTCTTGTAAATCCGCGCATTCGCCTGCGCCGAAAACTATATCCTTCAGGAGGTCACCAGCATGGCGAAGAAATCTGTCACTGCACAAGAACGTCTGGAACAGTTGTTAGCCGGAGCAAAGGTCAATGCCGACGGTCCCGTGCTCGACGTGGCGGCGTTGAAAGGGTATGTTGACGAGCTCAACAGCCTGGAAGCCGCCGCCAATCAGGCCAAGCAGGCGCAAAAGGCCGCTACCAAAGCGCGCGATGATCGCCTCAAAGTCGTGCTGGCCGAAGTGTTGAAGGCCGAGCTGGCCGTCAAATCGCACTACGGCCCCAAATCGCCGAAGGTCAAAGAGTTCATCCTCTCGCAGCCCAAAGCGGCCAAGAAATCGAAGGACAAGTAAACAGTCCACAGCCTCGTATTAATCAAAAACCCTGCAAGTCTTTGGCAACTCGCAGGGTTTTCTTATGAGTTTTGACAGTCAAAATCGGTAATCCTGTCAACCTCGCAATCTCGGATCGCCCGGCGATAAAATCACCGGACTATTGAACTGCACCCTGTAAACAGGGTTTAGCCGGATTTATCCGGCGTTGCTTCGTAGCCCGAAGATTTATCTTCGGCAATTCCGATATGACCGAATTTGAGCGTCAAAGTTCTTTAGGAGTAGAACACAACAAAGAGGGCCAACGTCTTGTCGGCCCTCTTTCTTTTTGTGATGATCACTCCAGGTTCAACACGCTGATCCGCGCGGCGACTTTTTGGGCAATCTGATTCAAGGCTTGAGCCGCGAGCGATTCGGGCCGGCTGCTGACGATCGGCTGGCCCGCATCGCCGCCCTCGCGCACAGCCGGATCGAGCGGCACTGATCCAAGAAACGGCACTTGCAGTCGATCGGCCATGCGCTGCCCGCCGCCCTCGCCAAAGAACGCGATCTTCTGGCCGGTCTTCGGATCGATATAAGGCCCCATGTTTTCGACGATGCCCAGAATATCGACTTCGAGTTTCTCAAACATCTTGAGGCCCTTCAACGCATCTGCCAGAGCCACTTCTTGCGGCGTCGTGACGACGACGGCGCCCGTCAATGGCACCGACTGCGCCAGCGTCAACTGCGCATCGCCCGTGCCCGGCGGTAGATCGATGATCAAATAATCGAGTTGGCCCCAATCGACATCAGTGAGGAATTGTCGGATCGCCGAATGGATCATCGGGCCGCGCCAGATCACCGGTTGATCGGGCTGCATCAGAAACGCCATCGACATCAAGCGCACGCCGTAAGCCAACGCAGGTGTGATTTTGTCGCCCGTGGTGCGCGGCAAATGATCGACGCCCATCATCAACGGAATATTCGGGCCGTAGATGTCGGCATCCAGCAAGCCGACGCCCGCGCCCATCTTGGCCAGGGCCACGGCCAGGTTCGCGGCCACGGTCGATTTGCCGACGCCGCCTTTGCCGCTCGAGATGGCAATGGTGTTGTGGAACGTGACCTGCAAACGATCGATGATGCGCTGATCCGACGGCACTTCCGAAATCCAGTGGATGTCCACTTTCCTAGCGCCGATCTGCGCCAGCACATCTTTGCTGTTCTGCTCCATTTGCGCGGTGAGCGGACAGGCCGGCGTGGTCAATACAATCGTGAACGAGACGTCGTCGCCTTTGATTTTGACATCCCGAATCATGTTGAGCGTCACCAGGTCTTTGTGCAATTCAGGCTCACGCACATTGCGAAGTGCGGCGAGCACGAGTTCTTCAGTTAAATTCGCCATTCAAATCTCCGTTCATGAGTCGATTGGTTAATTGGTCAACTGGTCAACTGGTCAACTGGTCAATTAGTCAACTGGTCAACCGGCCGATCGTTAAACCGGCGACCACCTCGGCCAGTTGACCAATCACCAATTACCGGGTATCCGCCGTCGTTTCAACAAGACCGCTCTCGACCGGAAACAGCCCAGCGAGAGCGGCCTGGATTAAACGGTAAGAAGTAAAACTTGTGTATCGTGATCTAAGCGGCCGGTTTCGGTGCATCGGCTGGCTTAGGTGCATCGGCCGGCTTCGCTGCTGCCGCTTTCTTGGCCGCTGCGGCCGCAGCCTTCTCGGCATCCTTGGCCGCTTTTTCGGCGATCTCGGCCTGCTCGCGCGCCCAATCGGTGGGATGGATCTGCGCGTGATACGTGTCGGGCTTGGTCAAGCGCGCTTTGTCGAAGACCAGATTATTGAAACGCTCGAAGCTGGATAGCTCGTAATCGTGATCCATCTTGATCGCATCGAACGGGCAGAATTCTGCGCACAGGCCGCACGACATACAGACGGTAGCGTCGATGTAGAACTCGGCCGGCTGCGGGACGGGACGATTGGTCTTGGGATCATTCGTGCGAACGATCCAGATGCACTGCGGCGGGCAGACTTTGGCGCAGATACCGCAGGAGGTACATTTGTCTTCGTTCTTCTGAGTATCGAAAACCAGAAACGGAATGTAGCGAAAGTTCTCCGGCACGGGCAGTCTTTCTTCGGGATACTGCACCGTAAATACGCCGCGCGCCCGGGGGCCTTGCCGCACCGGCATCGCTTGATCCGTATAGCGCCCGCCCTTCAACACATAGCGCAAGTCTTCGATATACGTGGCGACAAAATGTTTGAGAGTGACGCCCAGACCTTTGATGATTCCTGAACCGTACATGCGTCTCTCCTTGCTTTGGAAGTTGGAGGTTGGACGTTAGATGTTGGAGAGTACATGTCCCTCCAACTTCCAATCTCCAACCTCCAATCTCTATCGATCTGTTTCGCCCAACACAATATCGATGCTGCCAAGAATGATCACCACGTCGGCGATCTTCTGGCCTTTGCACATTTCGCCCAGCGCCGTCAGATTGATGAACGAAGGGGCACGAATGTGATAGCGATACGGGTTGGGATTGCCATCCGATACGACGTAAAAGCCCAGCTCGCCCTTGGGACCATCCACACGGCCATAGGCCTGGCCCGCCGGTACGCGCGTTTGATATTGCTTCTTGCCGGCTTGAATCTCGCCGCCGCCGGGCATTTGATCGAGCGCCTGCTGCAGGATGCGGATCGATTGTCGAATCTCGTCCAGGCGAATGAGATAACGATCATACACATCGCCGTGATAGCGCACCGCCACATCGAAGTCGAAGCGATCGTAGATCGAATACGGCTCGGCGCGGCGCACGTCATACGGCACACCCGAAGCGCGCAACAGCGGCCCGGCCGCGCTGTAGGCGACAGCCTGCTCCGCCGTGAGATTGCCTACGCCTTCGCAACGCGCACGGATGATTTCGTTCTCGCTCAAAAAGTGATCGAGATCATCCGTCGCTTTCGGCAAACGGTTGAACACCAGATCGCGGCATTTCTCGATCCAGCCCTCGGGCAGATCGCGCGCCACGCCGCCAAAGCGCATATAGTTGCACATCATGCGCGAGCCGGACGCGGCTTCAAATAGATCGAGCACCAACTCGCGTTCTTCGATCGCATACAGCGCCGGCGTGAAGAACGCGCCGAGATCGTTCAGCAGGAAGCCGATGGCCCACATGTGGTTACAAATCCGGGTGAGTTCCACCATCAAGATACGGATGTATTCGGCGCGCTCGGGCGGGGTGACTTTCATCAGTTTCTCGACCGCCAGCGCGTAACCGAGGTTGTTACTCATCGACGCGATATAGTCCAATCGATCGGTGAAGGGCATGTTCTGAATGAAGGTGTTGCGCTCGCCGATCTTTTCGTGATTACGGTGCAAATAGCCCATCACCGGTTCGAGTTTGAGGATCGTCTCACCTTCAAGCGTAATCACCATGCGAAACACGCCGTGCGTCGACGGGTGCTGCGGACCGAGATTGACAATCAAGTGATCGGTCTGGATCGCATCGGCGATGTGGCCATTACCGCTGCCGCTGCCATTCCCATCGGACGAGACCAGTTGACCCAGTTCGCTCACGTCCACGCTTCTCGCTCGTTCGACCAGCGTTGTCTCGGCCTGCGAGTTGAAGTCGGTCGGATCGAAGCCGGGCGGAAATGCGACGTTATCCGCCAGCGGCACACGATCTTCGGCGCGGGTATGATGTCCGCCCGGCCAACGACTATCGAACGGCTTGTTATCTTGTTCGAAATACGCTTCGTGCCAGTCCTTGCGGAGCGGATGACCGGCGAAGCCTTCCCACATCAGAATACGCCGCAGATTGGGATGCCCTTCGAACTTGATGCCCATCAAGTCCCAGGCTTCACGTTCTTGAAAATCAGCACCGGGCCAAACGGAGACGAGTGAAGGCACAACGCTGTTATCACGCGGCGCACGTGCTTTGAAAACGAGCGGCTTGCCATTATGCAGGCCGTGTCTGGCCGAGTAAGCGTGATAGACAACCTCGACCTCGTTCGCCGCGGGATAATCGACGCCGGTCACGCTTGACAGATAATCATAGCCCAGATCGTCGCGCATGAATTTGGCGACTTCGACCAAGTTCTCGTTCTTGATCACCGCGCCTTCAAATTCACCCGGCGAGAGCGCCTCGCTAAATTTTTCTTTGAGCACCGCCAGTGGCCCGGTCAATTCGGCAACCGGAGCAGCAACTTTACCAGCCATGGTCTATCCTCTCTTCAGATATTCAGCACTCAACCACAACCCTGCCAACAGATGCAGGGCAGGCGACACCAAGACACTAAGTTCCTAACGCTTTATGCTCTCGATTGCCAGACAATGGCAAAGAATCCTTTGTGTCTTTGTGGTGAACTTTTCTTTACGAATGAGCAGGTTCTGCCGCAGGTGCTGGCGCAGCGTTAACCTGTGTTTGCGTATATTCCTTAATCTCAACGGCGCGGCGCAGATCGATCAGATCGGGGCCAAGCACCGGCACCGGAATCGCCTCGATCTCACCCTTGCGATACCACGGCACCGTGCGAATGCTCTGCGACTCAATCTTCTCAAACAACTTCAAAAAGCCGTGCAGCAAGGCTTCCGGCTTGGGCGGGCAGCCCGGCACATACACATCAACCGGCAGGAATTTGTCGATGCCGGACACGACGTTGTAGCCTTCCTTGAAAGGTCCGCCGCCGGTCGCGCAGGCGCCCATCGACAGCACGTACTTCGGCTCCGGCATTTGATTGTACAACCGCACGATCGTCGGCACCATCTTCTTGGTGACCGTGCCCGACACGATCATCAAGTCGCTCTGGCGCGGCGACGGGCGCATCAACTCGGCGCCGAAGCGCGCCAAATCATAGCGGCTGGCCGCCACGCAGATCATTTCGATGGCGCAGCACGCCAGGCCAAACATCATCGGCCACATCGAGCGCTTGCGGCCCCAGTTATAAAGTTTGTCCAGCGTCGTGATGAATAAGTTGTTATTCAACTCAGGCGGGACCATGGGATCATTCTGAAACTGTTCAGGCTGTTGACTCATTCGGGGCTACCTCCTCATACCATTCGCGCTGGATGGCTTCCAGCAAGTATACCGCCGTCACCGTCTTGTCGTCCACAAATTCCGGCAACTCAATGATCCATTGATGCAGTGTCTCAAAGCCGACTTCGGATGGATCGATGTTGGGATGTGCTCGCTTCAAAGCGATGGCGATCGCGTAATCGTCTTCCCAGTACAATTCCATGGACGGATTTCACCGCACTCCGCTTGATCAAGCCGACCCGCCAAACGGGAATGGCGTCCTTCACCCCAATGAAGAACGCCTTATCGATCGCTGCTTGCATATCGCCGCGCTTGAGCGATCAACTGCCGGCATCTGCCTGCCGCGACGGTCTCCTCATTGGCTGGATAGATACGGGTGAGACCCTCACCCGATTGTGCTTTAATCCACTGGCTACTGATGAAAGTCTGCACCCGCATTCAGTGATCCCCCGCTCCGTCCATTACGTCACAACCAAAATGATTGTATCAGCCTTCAGACAAAATGACAACCAAATACAGGCAAAAGAGTATAACGCAAAAGTGTTGGTGACTTTTTAGTTGCTCCCGCCGCTGCCTTCGGCGTGTAAATCCGGCGTCTGGAGCGATGGATTGTAAATCCATCGCGAGCACTACCGGCAACTACCGCCCAACAGTTTTGCTGTATACCCCAGGCTAAACCTCACAACCGTTGTTGCGGAAAGACCACGCCCATTCAGCCAGGCCTGCGACTGTGTTGCAGCGCTGCGGATGAAGTATAATGCGGCACGGTCAAACATCATGCAACACAAAGCCTTGCGACTATTCCTGTTATGCGTGTTGGCACTGAGTGCCTGCTCGACCCCGCTGCCCACCGCACCCACGCCGACAGTGGTGCTGCTGCCGACTGTCACGCGGCGACCCACTGCGACTTCGACGCTGAATCCTACGCAGACCCCGGCACCGACACCCATCCCGACCGTTGCGCCGACGCTGCCGCCCACGCCGTCCATCGATCATCTCAAATACCGGATTGTCGGTTATTATCCGTCATGGGGCGTGTCCGCGCACGATTATTCACCCGCCAGCATTGCGGGCAACTGGCTCACCCACGTCAATTACGCCTTTAGTCAGATCGATCCGGCTACATTGACTTGCGCATTCACAGACCCGACAATTGATCGCAATAACCTGGCCGGCTTGCGCCAGGTGAAGCAAAACTATCCGCACCTCAAAGTGTTGATGGCGATCGGGGGTGGAACGTCTTCCGCCAGTTTCTCGGATGCCGCGCTAACCGACGAAGCGCGCCAGAAGTTCGTCAAAGCCTGTCTCGAGCTGTACATCGGTGCTTATCGCGAGGTGATTGACGGCTTTGATCTTGATTGGGAATATCCGGGCATAGGCGCCGCCGCTCGTCCCGAAGACAAGCATAACTTCACACTGCTGCTGCAGGAATTCCGCCGCCAACTCGACGCGTTGGGCAAACAAAATGGACATGCGTATTTGTTGACGGCCGCTGTGCCGGCCGGCCCCGGCTTTGTTCAACATTACGAGGTGAAAGAAATTTCGAAAGTGCTGGATTGGCTGAATCTGATGGCCTATGATTTCCATGGCGCGTGGGATAAGTCGACCAACTTCAATGCGCCGCTCTACAAGGCCGGCGGCGATCCCTACCCGACGTACAATATCGATGCTGCCGTGCGGGCTTATCTCGAGGCAGGGGCGCCATCCCAAAAAATCTTACTGGGGCTGCCGTCTTACGGACGAGGCTGGGGCAATGTGTCGTCCGAGAACAACGGTCTGTATCAGCGCTCCACCAAACTCCCTCAAGGGACTTTCGGCAGCAGCGCCTACGCGTACTGGGATCTGGCAGAAAACTACGTCGGGCAGAAGGATTACGTGCGCTACTGGAACGACGAGGCGAAAGTGCCGTGGTTATACAGTCCCACCGATAAGGTCTTCATCACCTACGACGATCCTGAATCGATCGGCTTCAAAGCAGACTACGTCCGCACCCATCAACTGGGCGGCGCAATGATCTGGAACCTGGGCAGCGACGATGGTTCATTGCTCGGCGCGTTGTACGAGCGCTTGTCTGCGCCGACGCCGTGAAGCAGCTGCCGGTGTGCACACAACGATTACTCATGGGAACCTCGCGCTTGAAATTCGCCGCAATCATACTCGAAGAAAGCCTCACGCACAGGGGCGACCACAAGGGCCGCCCCTACAGTGTCATGGGACTGGCGCTTGATGATGATTTATGGCCGGACGTGCCCCGCGCCGATGAC
>JADGQE010000167.1 GCA_017882055.1 Thermoflexales bacterium | reverse complement strand
CCATCGCTCCGTCTGTTTCAAAGTTTCCATTGATCAGGATGAGTAATCATGCTTACCAACATGCCAAGGATGGCATCGTATTCTGTGTAAAGCTCGGTCGCGGCCTCATGCGAGAGGTAGGCGCATTTAGCAGCAAACTGAATCCACGTTTGGGTCTCGGCGGCTTCAGCCTCGCTATCACCAAGTTTACTGATAAAGGCCAGCTTATAACGCCGCTTACGCCAGGCTTCGGCAAGGTTAGCACACACTGAGCGGGACGATCGACGTACCTGATCGGTCAGCGAATAAGTTTCCTCTTTAGGGAAATTCTTCGTCAATTCAAAAATCCGCATCGCCGCGTCGAACGCTCGCTGATACACTTCCAGATCGGTATGCCGGCGTATCACATTCCGCCTGCTTTGTTTTGTACGTTCAACGGTTTCAGTCACCACGTGTTCTCTCTTTCTCTCGATCGCTCAATCTCTCTTTCTCTCTGTCGCCCCGTCTTTCATTCACTCTGCTCGATTTGCAGTACCTTATTCAAACGGCGCTGAAAGCGTTCGTCTGGGTCGAAGCGCGCATTGACAAACGCCAGGACGATCTCGATCGCCAGTTCGCCGCCGATGATGCGTGCGCCCAAACACAGCACATTCATATCGTCATGCTCGACGCCTTGATGAGCCGAGTAAGTATCGTGGCACACCCCGGCGCGGATGCCCTTCATTTTGCTGGCCGCGATCGATGCGCCGACGCCGCTGCCGCAAATCACGATGCCGCGTTCGGCCTGACCCGTTTGGAGGCTCTTGCCAACGGCCTCTGCAAAGTCAGGATAATCGTCCCCGGCGTCCAACGCGTACGCGCCGAGGTCGATCGGCTGATGACCGGCCTGGGCCAACACTTGAATTATATCTGCTTTCAGCGGGTAGCCGCCGTGATCAGCACCAATGGCTATCTTCATTCTTGATTTCCGATCCTGATTGGGGAATTGCCACGAACGCCGCAGACCTAAGATTACACCCAAATTGTAAAACAAGGAAACGAATTTTCTTGCGGCAGGCAATGCTGCGCAAAAAACGAGCGACCTGAAGCCAGATCGCTCAAATTGTCATGGGCCGGAAAGGATTCGAACCTTCACGTTCTTGCGAACGGGAGATTTTAAGTCTCCTGCGGCTGCCATTTCGCCACCGGCCCGTGCCACTGATTGTATAGTCAACCAGTCAATTGGTCAACTGGGAAATTGGGCAACTGGTCGATTTGTCAATTGGTCAATTGGTTAATTGGTCAGCTGGGCGATCGGGTATCCAATGAACCACTTACCCAATCACCCGTTGCCCTATTCCCAGTTGCCCAACTATAGATACCTTAACTCTTTCGCCTGCCTCTCGAGGTCCTCGCGGAAATCGGGATGGGCAATGTTGATCAACGCCCGCGCCCGCTGACGAATGGTCTTGCCATACAGTTCGGCCACGCCGTACTCGGTCACAATAAAGCGCACGTGGTTGCGCGTCGTCACCACGCCCGCCCCGTGCTTCAACAACGCATTGATCTTGCTGGTTATTTGGTCGTGAACCAAAGCCGTGGACGGCAATGCAATAATGGGCAGGCCGCCCGTACTGCGTGACGCACCATAGATAAAATCGACCTGCCCGCCCACGCCGCTGTACAAACGCGGGCCGATGCTATCCGCACACACCTGGCCGGTGAGATCGACTTCGATCGCCGAATTGATCGCCACCATCCGATCGTTCTGGGCAATCACGAAGGGATCGTTGATGTATTCGGTCGGATGCAGTTCGATGATGGGGTTATCATCGACAAATTCATACAACCGCTGCGTGCCAAGCAGGAACCCGGCCACAATCTTGCCGGGATGCAAACTCTTGCGTTCGCCGTTGATCACGCCGCGTTCGACCAGATCGATGATTCCGTCAGCGAATAACTCTGTATGAACGCCGAGGTCTTTGTGATTGTTGAGTTGTTGCAGCACGGCATCTGGAATCGCGCCAATGCCCGTTTGCAGAGTTGCACCGTCGGGAATCAATGCGGCGATATGCTTCGCGATCTGCGTGGAAACTTCAGACGTACTGCCCATCGGTAGTTCTGGCAGGCGATAATCGACTGGCACGATATAATCGAGTTTGGACACATGGATGAAGGCATCACCCAGCGTGCGCGGCATCTGTTGGTTGACTTCGGCGATCACGATCCTGGCGGCCTGCGCTGCCGTTTTGGTTACACCGACTTCGATACCGAATGAGCAGTAGCCATGATCGTCGGGCGGACTGACGTGAATCAACGCCACATCCAGCGGGAGTTCTTTTTTGAAGGCGGCGGGGATTTCAGACAGGAACATCGGCGTGAAATCGGCGCGGCCCACATTGACAGCCGCGCGCACGTTGTCGCTGATAAACAACGTGTTGACGCGCAGATGCAATTCCATACCCGGATCGACGTAGGCTGCGTCACCGACCGTCAGCACCTGCACGATTTCGACATGGTGCAGCTGTGGCGCGTAGGCCACCAGCGCCGTCATCACTTTCTGCGGCACCGAGCAGTTGCCAGTGAGGAAGACGCGGTCGCCCGACTTGATCGCACGCACCGCCTTCTCGGCCGTCGTCACGCGCGCAGTGTAGATCGCAGTCCAGGCGGCCATCAACGCACCTCGTCTGACATCACCAGATTCAGCGCCGGGTTGACGATCTGGCCGCCGCGCGTGTTCAAGCCTCGCGCCAAGGCAGCATTTTCGATCAACGCCGCATCCATCCCCAGGCGCGCAACCGCCTGAATATACGGCCACGCCGCATTGTTGAACGCATGGGTCGCCGTGCGCGCCACCACCGCCGTGACATTGGGCACACAGTAGTGAATCACATTCTCCTCGATAAAGGTCGGAGCGCGATGCGTGGTGGGCCGGCTGGTCTCGACACAGCCGCCTTGATCGATCGACAGGTCCAGAATCACGCTGCGCGGTTTCATCGAGCGCACCATCTCGCGCGTGATTAAGATCGGCGTGCGCGTGCCTCGTACAAGGATTGCGCCGATCAGCACGTCGGCGAACTTGACGGCCTTGCGCAGGTTGAAGTCATGCGAGACCATAGTGATCACGCGCCCGCCGAGATCGGCATCAAGTTTCTGCAAACGCTGCAGATCCCGATCGAGCACATGAACCGTCGCGCCAATCCCCACAAACGCGCGCGCAGCGCACGTGCCCAGCGTGCCGCCGCCCACAATCACGACTTCGGCCGGTGGAACACCCGGCACGCCGCTGAGCAGAATGCCTTTACCCCCGCGATCATTTTGCAGCAGTGACGCAGCAATTTGCAGAGTCATGCGACCGGCGGCTTGTGACAATGGCGTCAAAACCGGCAGCGATCCGTCGTCAGCCTGGATCATTTCGTAGCCGATGGCCGTAATCCGTTTTTGCAGCAGCGCCTCAACCCGCGAGTGGCGCGCCGCCGCCAGATGCAGAAAACCCAGCAGGGCCTGGCCGTCGTGCAACCATTCGACTTCTTCACCGGTGGGCCGGGATACTTTCAAGATCAGATCGGCCCGGCCATAGGCTTCTTGTGTCGAATAGACGATCTTGCCCCCGGCCGCTTCATAATCACGATCGCTGAACCCGGCGCCCACGCCGGCATGACGCTCAATGTAGCAGGTGTGCCCTTCGGCCGTGAGCAGCTGCACACCGATCGGCGTCAGGCCCACACGGTATTCACTCTCGCGTCGCTCGCGCGGTATTCCGATATCCATGCTTGATTCTCCTCAAACGATCAGGAATGAGAGACAGAGCGATAGAGGGATAAAAGGACCTGCGCTCTGTCTCTCTATCTCTCTATCTCGCCCTCGCTCTATCGCTCCCTCAGTCTTTCCTGGCACGCACGAGCAGCACCGGGCACTGAGCGGCGTGCAGCACTCGATCGGCCACACTGCCATACGCCCAGCGTGCGATGCCGCTGCGGCCATGCGTGCACATCGCGATCAGATCGGCCTTGATGTCGCGGGCATAGGCGATAATCTCCTCGGCGGCCTGGCCGAACCGAACTTCGGTCACCACTTCGACCGCGCCGTTCTGGGTCAAATCCACTTTGAGGCTGCCCAGATAGCTGCACAGGTCCTCTTCGACCCGGCGCCGTTCGGCCTGTTCGTCGATCGGCTCGCCCGGATAAACGGCCATCGGATAGACCATCGCCGAGGCGGCTGCCAGATCGATCACTTGCGCGACCGACAGCAAATGCAGCTGGATATCCTGGCGGCCTTCGATCAACGCTTTTACATGCGGCAATACTTGCTCAGCCAAATGCGAACCATCTAACGTTACGAGTATGCGGTGATACATACCGGGCCTCCTGTGAGACGTAGGGCAAGTTGATGAGTCGTTGAAAATCGATTAACACCGGCCTGCCAGCCGGGGCAGTGAGGAACGTCGTTAGCTGTCGGGCAAAATGTCACGCGAGGAACACCGCGCCAAACGCTCGACGCGACGTTGTGATAGCCAGATTATACAGCAAATTCGTCCGGCGGTGGAATGACCAGGTTTTGAGAAAATCATGCGGAAGAAACACCCGCACCCGGCTCTGCCAGGCAGAAACCGGGTGCGTCAAACTCGATCGGTGTAGCGGATTTAGCGGCTCATCGAATTGAATAGGGCGGCCAGGCCGGCGACGATCAGGAACACCGGCCAGATCATGCCCCAGTTCAGATCGAACAGGAAGATGGCAGCGACGAGCAAGGGGAATATTCCGCCAATAAAGGGGCCGGTTACGGCGCGAGTCACACGGTGACCGTTATGCTGGTAGATGTTCCACGCTGAACTCCACGCGCCGACAGTGCCCAGCAGAATGAACCACGCCCACCAGTTGTGGCCCAGACTGATTGCACCTATGTTAGCTAGAAGGAATACGACGCCGATGACGATAAGAATCAAGCCCCCGGTCCAGGCCGGATTGTGGTTGACCGTTCGATTTTGATCGGGAGAAGGAAGTTCGTTCATGAGATTACGCCTCACTGTTAAGGATGACGCCATTATAACCGGGTGGCAGCCAAAAAGAAACGGGCTTTCGATGCAAATCGCCTGCGACTAAAGGCGGACAGGCAACTCAGCTTCAACAGCGCAGCACGTCAATGTGATAGAATTGATCGAAGCAATCAATCTTCAAGCGCTCCCCCGGAAAAACCGATTCATGCCTGTTTCGATCGATCCCAATCACCCGCTCGAAGTGCTGATCGTCGGCGGCGCTTCGCTGGACGTGCTGCATCTGGCGAATGGACAGACCGTGCATTCGCCCGGCGGCGCGGGTTTATATACGGCGCTCGCCGCGTGCAGTTCCGGCGCACGGACTGGCATGCTCGCGCCCAGGCCCGATCCGATGCCGAAGCAGCTGCAACCCGCGGCCGATCGGCTGGTGTGGCTTGGGCCGATCGTCCTGCCCGACCAACTGCCGCACTTCGAGATCGCACAGCATGGCGGCGGACGCGCCACGCTGGTCAACGCCGCGTGGGGCGGCGAGATGTTGATCACGCCCGACACGCTGCCGCTCGATCAAATCGAGGCAGCCATCGTTCACATCGCGGCGTTACGCAGTGCCGAGCGCCAACTCGATTTTGCGAAAGCATTGAGGAACCTTGTGAAGGGTTTGGTGCCGACGGATCTACGCGCTCCTCTCGAACAACCCGCCCATACCCGGCGCAATGCGCCGGCACCTGGCGGGCCACCCACTTGCCAGTGGCAAGTGGGGTATGGCCTGGGCCGCCAGGCGTCGCAAGGCTTGCGCCTCTCCGCCGGCACTTACGGAAAAATCTGCGCCAGCGAACCTAATACCATGCGTGCGCTAATCGATCTGTGCGACTTCTTCTTCATGAATGAAAACGAGGCAAGCTTGCTATTCGGCCGTGTCGAAGCAGTTCAGGTGCGGCCCGATCAGGTTATATTCATCACACGCGACGCGCGCGGCGCGCTGGTCATACAGGGCAATCACGTCACAGCCGTTGATGCCGTTCGCGCCATCGAAGTCGATCCGACCGGCGCGGGCGATACGTTCTGCGGTGCAACGCTGGCCGGACTCGCACGCGGTGAGCATCCGGTGATGGCCGCGCGATCCGCTGTGGTGTTAGCGGCAGAAATGATCGGCGCTATGGGACCAGCACGTTTATGGGCTGATCAACCACGGCCACCGTCAAAAGATGATCGCATTGTCAGCGTGCCGGATCAAATTCACCGCATCGCCGATTTGATTGCGCATTTGCCTGACGCGCAGCCGTTTGATTTCACCGGCGATCTCTTTCCACCGATCGATCATCCCGCCGCGCTCGACACCTTTTTTGCGGCCACTTTACAGCAATTCAGTTTCTGGGAAATGCGGCCGTCAAACCGCGGAGACGCTGAGAACACCGAGAAAAACCTAAAAAACTCCGTGGACTCCGTGCCTCCGTGGTTTTATCACCAGCCAATGATCGCCACACTTGACGGTCAATCACTCAAAGGCTCCGATTATCTTTGGGCGGCATATCGACGCACGCTTGATCGCGATCCAGATTTTTTCTCGCCCATTCGGCAAGCATCACTCAACGCAAACGACCTGGCTGAAGTCTTCCAATCGGACGATGGCATGAATCCAATGCCCGCGTTTGATTTGCACTTGCAACAAGCTCAAGCGTATGGACGCGATATGCAGTCACTGCATTGGACGCCGCAGCAGATGCTGGCTGCCGCCAATCGATCACGTCAGCCGCGCGAAACATTCTTGTCCATGCTCGATCACGTCGGCGGCTACAAAGAAGATCCGCTGCGTAAGAAGTCGATGCTGCTGGCTTTGATCCTTGAACAGCGGCCCGAAAAGTTTCTGCGTCCAGCAGCTGCCGTCACACCGCACCTGCCGGTGGGTGCAGGTGTTGCGAGCGATGTTGGCGAAGCAATCCCTAACGCGGCGAACGAGATTGCTTCGTCGCGAAAAAACGCTTCTCGCAATGACTGTGAACCGCCGGTGATCGATTATCATCTCATGCGCTCGTGCTTGCGCATCGGCTTGATCGACATCGGCGATGAGACCTTGCGGCAGCGAGTCATCCAACGCGCCGAGATTTCGGCCGAGGACGAATGGGCCATTCGATTCGCCGCGTATCAGGCGATTCAGCAGGTGCAGCAGCAATCGGGCCGCTCGATGGGCGCAGTCGATTGGTTCTTCTTCAACGCGCGGCGGCGCTGCCCGGAGATGACCGAACCAGACTGTCCGCACTGCCCGGTCGATCCGGTCTGCGCGCATCGCAAGGAACTGTTTCAGCCCGTTCGACGCACAACGTTCTATTAAAGAATCCAGAATACAGGAGTCAGAAGATTCTGGATTCTATATTCTGGATTCTGTATTCTCCTCCACTGAGCAACATGACACCGATAGCGAATCTGCTGACCAGGGCTTACCGCGCGCTCGATACATTGATCGACGCAACGATCGTGTTGAGCTACGGCAACATCGGCTACAAAGTGCGCCACAAACTGATGTGGAATAAAGCCGATCTCAATGTGGACCTGACGGGCAAGGTCTGCGCCATCACGGGCGCGAATTCGGGTATTGGCTTAGCCGCTGCATTGCAGTTGGCTCAACGTGGCGCAACCTTGTATCTGCTTGTGCGAAATCGTGAGCGCGGCGAGACGGCCCGCGCCCGCATCGTCGAGCAAACCGGCAACGCGCAAATCTATCTCGAATCGATCGATTTAAGTGATCTCGCAGCGGTGCAAGCCTGCGCCGAGCAGCTCAAGTCACACACCCCGCGATTGAACATCCTCGTCAACAATGCCGCCAACGCCTTCGATGAGCGGCAGTTGTCGCCGGGCGGAGCCGAGATGACCTTTGCGACGAATGTGCTGGGAACCTTCGCGTTGACCAACGCCCTGATTCCGCTGCTGCAAAACAGCGCACCTGCACGCATCATCAACGTGTCGTCGGGCGGCCTGTACACGGCCAGACTCGACGTGAATGATTTTCATTTCGAGCGCAAGAAGTATGATTCGCTGAGCGCCTACGCTCAATCGAAACGCGCGCTAATGATGCTGACTGAACTGTGGGCAGCGCAGCTGGATCGATCAGGCGTGACCGTCAACTGCATGCATCCCGGCTGGGTCGATACGCCGCTGCTGCAAACCGGCTTGCCCGTCTTTCGCCAGAGCCTGCGATCGATCTTGCGCACGCCCGACGAAGGCGCAGATACCATCGTGTGGCTGGCCGTGGCCCGTCAAGTCGCGTCGATCACGGGCCTGTTCTGGTTCGATCGCCGCGAACGCGGAACACATAAACTGCCATTGACGAAGAGTTCGCGCGAGGACTATGGCAAATTGTGGGCAGAGTGTGTGAGGCTGAGGCAGAATTCAGAAGGCAGAATGTAGAATGCAGAATTCAGAATCCAGAATC
>JADGQE010000166.1 GCA_017882055.1 Thermoflexales bacterium | reverse complement strand
TTGATCAACGCCAACGTCGCGTCGCGCCCCGAGCCGCGCGTCTTCGAAGATCCGTGCTGGCCTCAGGCCCTACGTAATGATATAGCAACGCTGCTGAACGAAGGCTTTCGCCGCGCCGAAGAGATGCTAGGCTCAACCCCATATCCCGAAAGTTTCCCGCCCATTCCCAAGCTGCAGGCGCTTGCCAAATCGGCGACGGCCCTCAATGGCAAGTTCTATCATCTGCCGATCAATGTAACCTTCAAGGATGGCGTCAATCAAGTCGGCGTGCAGCAAGCGGCTTGCGCCTTGTGCGGCGACTGCATGTCGGGTTGCAACTACGGCGCGAAGAACACCGTGCTCATGAACTATCTGCCCGATGCCAAAAATCACGGCGCGGAAATCTTCACGCAGGTTGAGGTGCGTTACCTCGAACGTAAAGACAATCAGTGGCTGGTGCACTATCAAATTCTCGATACGGGCCACGAAGGCTTCCGATGCGCCGACGGCCGTGGTCAGCGCCGACATCGTGATCCTGGCGGCGGGCACCTTCGGCACGAACGAGATTCTGCTGCGATCCAAAGCCGCCGGTCTGCCGCTGTCCGATCAGCTGGGCTATCGCTTTTCCGGCAACGGCGATGTGCTAGGCTTCGGTTACAACACCAGGGTCAACATCAACATGGTCGGCTTCGGCAATCGCCAACCGGGCAGTATGGAGCCGGTCGGACCGACGATCACGTCCGTGATCGATCTGCGCGAACAACCCGATCTCGAGCAGGGTATGGTGATCGAAGAAGGCGGCGTCGCAGGCGCGATGGCTACTTTCGTGCCCAGCGCCCTGTCGGTCGCGGCTCAGATCGTCGGCAAAGATACCGATAGCGGTCTGGCCGATCTAATCAAAGAGAAGACGCGCGAGCTCGATAGCCTGATTCGCGGGCCGTATCACGGCGCGATCAAAAACACGCAGGTCTACCTGGTCATGACTCACGACGACAGCGGCGGCCGCTTAACTCTTGAAAACGAGCAGCTGCGCATTGCGTGGCCGGGCGCAGGCAAAAAACCGTTCGTCAACGACGTCAACAACAAACTACTGCAGGCAACGCGCCCGCTAGGCGGCACCTTCGTCGAGAATCCCATGTGGAGCCAATTGCAAACGCACAACATGGTCTCGGCGCATCCGCTGGGCGGCTGCGTCATGGCTGAAGATGCAGCGCAGGGCGTGACCAATCATAAAGGACAAGTATTCTCCGGAACACAAGGCACCGGCGTTTATGATGGGCTCTACGTCAACGACGGCGCGATCATCCCGCGTTCGCTCGGCACCAATCCGCACATCACGATCTGCGCCGTGGCCGAACGCAATATGGCTCTGTTGATCCAAGAACGAAACTGGCAAATCGATTACAGTTTCCAGCCGGTGCCGCAGCCGATCGTGATCGCGCAGCCCAGCGGCCCGGCGTGCAGTTCACGGAAGCGATGGAAGGCTACTTCTCGACGAAGGTCAAAGATGATTTCCAACTCGCCGCGCAGCAAGGTCAAGCCGATGGCTCGCCGTTTCGATTCATCGTGACGATCCAATCGGACGATGTCGAACACCTGATCAGCGATCCCGATCACAAAGCCCGGCTGGTCGGCACGGCCACCGCACCCGTGTTATCGGCTTCGGCGTTGACGCTGACCGATGGCGAGTTTCAGTTGTTCGTGACCGACCCCGCTCGCGTGGACACCAAGTTGATGCGTTATCGCACCAGGATGACATCCGACGAAGGCAAGGTCTATTTCCTCGACGGCTACAAATCAGTTCACAATGAGCCGGGCTTTGACATCTGGTCCGATACCACCACGCTGTTCACCACCGTCTACGACGGGCCGAACATGGACGGGCCGGTCGTTGGCAAAGGCATTCTCTGGATTCACACTAAAGACTTGCAGCATCAGATCACGACCATTCAAGCCACCAGCACGGCCAACCTGGGCGAGCGGTTGGCGACACTGGCCAGGTTCGGCCGATATTTCAACGGCCAGCTGTTCGACGTTTACGGCGGCATTTTCGCCCGGCCGACGATCTTCAATCCCGATGCCGCGCCGCGCAAGAAGCGACCGTTGCGCGTCGGCGCGCCCGAAGTGCATTTCTTCAAGACCGAAGACAACGTGCAGTTGCGACTCACGCGGTATCAAGGCGGCGGCAAAGGCCCGGTCATCCTGGCACATGGACTGGGCGTATCGAGCCTGGCCTTTGCCACGGATCTGATCGAGACGAATATGCTGGAATATTTGTACGCGCATGGCTACGACGTCTGGCTGCTCGACTATCGATCCAGCATCGAGCTACCGTATGCCACAACGCAATACACTGCCGACGATGTAGCTGTGTATGATTGGCCCGCGGCAGTGAAGACCGTGCTGGAGGTAACAGGTGCAGCGACGGTGCAAGCCGTGGTGCATTGCTACGGTGCAATGACGTTCAACATGGCGATGCTGGCCGGCTTGCAAGGTGTCCGATCGGCGGTGTGTTCGCAAGTCGGATCGCATCTATCGGTGATTCCGGCCAATCGGATCAAAGCAGGCCTGCACCTCGACGCGTTCTTATCCAGCCTCGGCGTCAAATCGCTGACCATGTATACAGATGCCCACGACAGCTGGCTCGACAAATTGTATAACGACGCCCTCAAGTTATATCCGGTGGTTTATGAAGATCCCTGCAACAGCGACGTCTGCCATCGCATCACCTTCTTGTATGCGCCGTTGTATCGCCATTCGCAGTTGAATGAACTCACGCACGAAAATCTACATGAGTTGTTCGGCGTGGCCTCGATCAGCAACTTCGAGCATCTGGGTGTGATGACGCGGGCCGGCAAAGTCGTCAATCATAAAGGCGAAGATGTTTATCTGCCGCACGTCGATCGCATGAAGATTCCGATCGCCTTCATTCACGGCACGGATAATCAGACGTGGCTGCCGGAAAGCACCAAGACGACTTACAATCTGCTCTGTGAGAAAAATGGGGCGGAGCTGTACAGCCGCTATCTCATTCCACATTACGGCCACATCGACTGCATCTTCGGCAAAGATGCACATCGCGACGTGTACCCGTTGATCCTCAAGCACCTCGACGCAACCTAGCCATCAACCACGGACGACACGGCTTACACCGCTATTTTTACGCGTGCAATCCGTGTTATCCGTGGCTATGATATCAAGCGGCGCAAAAGGAAAACGGTGATGGTGGACAATGATGCATCCATTGCGTGGCCTGCGGACCTAAAGCCAACCAAAGCCTACGCCCACGCTCACAACTAAATCCTGATTCCAGCCGCTCCGGAAATCATCTGGGCATGGTTGTGCCGCGCGCTGCTGTGGCCGACGTGGTACTCAAACTGTGGCTGGTTCAAATTCGATTCGACAGCCGGGCCGGATCTGGCGCTCGGCACGCCGTTTACGTGGCATACCTTCGGCTCGACTGTGCACAGCACTGTTCGCCGATTCGAAGCGCCGCTGCATTTGGAATGGGACGCCACCACCTTCGGCATTCGCGCTTATCATGGCTGGGCCATCATACCGATGGAGAGTAACTGCCAGATCGTGACTGAGGAAACACAAACCGGCCTGTTGCCATTCTTCAGTCGGTGGTTTCTGAACGGCATGTTGCAGCGCGGCCATCAAATCTGGCTGGAGGGATTGAAGAACGTGGCAGCGCGCGGCCTGCCGCCTTCATGACCCTTCAATCACGGCGTCCATTTCGATCTCGACCAGCCAATCGTGATCGATGAAGCGCGGCACTTGCATCACCGTGCTCACCGGCCGGATCGATCCGAAGACCTCGCCATGCACGCGCCCCACCGCCTCCCAATCGTCGATGCGCATGAGCAGCGTGCGCGTGCGAATCACATCCGCTAGACTCGCCCCTAACTGTTCCAATGCAATGCGCGCGATTTCGATGCAGCGCCGCGCCTGAGCAACGACATCGCCCGGTGCGACGGTTTTGCCATCGGGGCCGATCGGCGCAGTGCCTGCCACAGCGATCGTATTGCCAATCCGCACTGCGCGTGAAATACCCAGGATCGGCTCATACGGCGAGCCTGAAGATACATTTTGTCGTGCCATCGTTATCATTCCTCTCCCGTGATAAACGCATCCACTTCGATCTCGACCAGCATCGCCGGATCGATTAAGCGGCGGACTTCCACCATGCTGGCTGCTGGTCGAATGTCGCAGAAAAATTCGCCGTGCGCCCGACCGATCTGCTCCCAGTCATCGATATTCACAACATACATCCGCGTGCGAACCACATCGTTCAAACTCGCGCCCCGCGCGCTTCAATGCGGACTCGATGTTCTTGATCGCCTGAACGGTCTGTGCATACGGATCATCATGTCCGACGACGTTGCCGACTTCATCGGTCGCCGTGGTACCGGACACATGAATAAACTGACCTACACGCACCGCCCGCGAATAACCGACGATCGGCTCCCAGGGCGTACCCGTTGAAATATTCATCCTCTGCACCTCGGTCTCCTTAACCACTAAGACACTAGGGCACGAAGTTTCAATTTTTTGTGTCTTAGTGACTTCGTGGTAAAGATTAATTCAGGCCTGAACCTTATGGCCGGCTTGTTCTAAAGCTGAAATCGCATCCGCCAAAGCGTGCTCTTTGACCAACAAGTAATCCGTATCGAAAGTAGAGATGGCAAAGATAGCGATCCGCGCCTCGGCCAGCGGCACTGCCAGCGAAGCGAGCACACCCGTCAGTGATAGATCGAGCGGCCCTTCGACCTTCAGGCAGCGCCAATCTCGATCGGCCTTGACTTCAATCGGAACATCTTTGTCCAAACACACGATCGACAATTCGTCCGCCGTACGCGTCATCGAGACAAACGAATAGGTGCGCACCCAATCAGGCACACGCTCATTTGGATCCAATCGGCAGATCGAAAAAGTATCCGGCAAAATCGACAGAGTCAGATTGGGCATGGCTGCCTGCGGTTAGACGTGTTGCAGATGGGAAACGGTTCGATCGCTTTGCACGTTGCCCGTATTCAGCGTCGATTTCGGTTCAAGCAGCAGTACCTGCGCTTCTTCTTCGGCTGCCGGCATATGCTCGACACCGTGCGGGATGATGACGAACTCGCCTTCGTCAAGATGGATATCCTAATCACGCAGCTTGATGAGCAAGTGTCCTTTGACGACGAGAAACAACTCGTCTTCAACATCGTGGTGATGCCAGACGAATTCGCCTTTGAGCTTAACGAGCTTCACGTGCGAAGCGTTGATCTCACCTGCGATCCTGGGACTCCAATAGTCCTGAAAGAGATTAAACTTTTGGCTGAGATTCACTTTTTCGATCACGCATCTTCTCCCTTATGCCATAGAAGTCCCTGAATTGTCATTCTGAGTAACCCATAGTCGGGCCGGCAATCCGGTAGACAGAAACTCGCTGCGCAGACCGTGTCATGCCGCCTAGCGCGCCACCCAGCCTGTGGCTGGGACATGACGTGAGCGCTTTTTGCGAAGCATCTCTATCTCCGTCTATTACGGTTGCTGGTCGTGGTAGAGATTCTTCACTCCGTTCAGAATGACACAGTGCAACAAGTTTCTGAGTAAGCGCGAAGCACCAAAGAATCTATACGACGACGATCGCAAAATGAGACGGGAGCACTGCACCGCATGTGTTCTTCGCTCTCTACGCTCGCTCAGGATGACGCTACGTGCAAGTTTTAAGACAATCACTTAATTATGCGGCCAGTTTCTTCACGGCATCGACCAACTTATCGACTTCGGCCAATGTATTGTAATGCGCCGCACCGATGCGCACCATGCCGCCTTTGTCTTCCAGGCCCAATCGCTCGGTGACGGCCTGCGCGTAGTAGTTGCCATCCCACACGTAGATACCGGATTGATCGAGCGCCTCAGCCACTTTACGCGGATGCCAGCCATCCAGCGTAAACGACACGGTCGGCACGCGCCGATCGAGTTGGTTCAAATCGGTGATGCCCCAGATGTGCAGGCCCTTGACCGACGATAGCCCTTCAATCAACGCGCGACTCAAACCGATCTCGTACTCCTTAATCGCCGTCATCGCCGCCACTAATTTCTGCCGCCGGCTCCCATTGTCTTGCCGCTTGCTTCTGGCCTCTTCTACGCCCACCCACTGAAAATATTCCAACGCCCCCAACACACCAGCGATGGATTCAAAACTCTGCGTGCCTGTCTCGAATTTATCCGGCGGCTCGTTGCCGGACGGGCGAACTTTGTAAGCCGTGAGTTGATCAAGCAGATCATACTTGCCATAGAGAATGCCGGTGTGCGGACCAAAGAACTTATATGCCGAGCAAACCAAAAAGTCGCAGTCAAGCGCCTGCACATCGATCGGGCCATGCGGCGCATACTGCACGGCATCGATGAAGCACAGTGCTCCAGCCTCGTGCGCGATCTGCACGGCCTCGCGCACGGGATTGATCGTGCCGACGGCATTGGACGCATAACCCACCGCGACCAGTTGGGTGCGCGGCGTCATCTGCTGCTTGAGCGCTTCAACGTTCCACGTGCAATCCTCCGGATCGAATTCGACCCAGCGCAGCGTGCAGCCGCGATCGGCGGCGATCAGCATCCACGGCGCGATGTTGGCATCGTGATCGAGGCGCGTGACGACGATCTCATCGCCGGGCTGCAGTGTCCGCGCGAGGCTGCGGCTGATGTGCAGCGTCAGCGACGTCATGTTCTGGCCGAAGACGATCTCTTCCGGGCGGCGCGCATTCAGGAAATCCGCCATTGCCGCTCGCGCCGCATGCACCATCGCGTCGGAAGCGCGGCTGGTGCGAAAAGCGCCGCCGTGATTGGCGTTGTTGTGCAGATAATAATCCTGCAGGCGCTGCATCGACTCCTGGGCTATCTGCGTGCCGCCGGGATTGTCCAGGAAGATCGCACCGGACGATAACGACGGGAAATGCGAGCGAACCAGATTGAGATCAAGCATCATATTCTCCTCAGAATATTTACCGCAGTGTCTGCGTAGTTAGACTTCATTGTACCTGAAACAATCGAGGGTGTGATCGTTGACCATGCCCGTGGCCTGCATGTGCGCATACACGATTGTCGAGCCGACGAACTTGAAACCGCGCTGGATCAAGTCTTTGCTAATGGCATCCGAGAGCGACGTCTTGGCCGGGATTTCTTTCAGTGTCTTGACGGCGTTATCGATCGGCCGGCCATCGACGAAGCGCCAGATATACGCGTCGAATGAGCCAAACTCTTGCTGAACTTCCAGAAAACGCTGCGCGTTGTTGATCGCCGCAGCGATCTTTAATTTATTGCGGATGATGCCGGCATCTTTCAACAGCTGCGCCACATCACGCTGACCGAAACGTGCCACCTTGACCGGATCGAAATTGGCAAACGCTTTGCGGAAATTCTCGCGCTTGTTCAGGATCGAGAGTGTAAGCTGCTTCAAGAGGATCGCCATTGTATCACTAACATTCTAACGCACAACGGAAGTAGATGTGTGTGATCCGGCATCTGCCGTAGTGCTGCTTATTTCAGGACCTCGTCCAGCCAATCGAAAGCGACTTGATACGACAAGCCGAGGTTGTCCAACTGGCAGTGTGAATCTGCGCCTTCTGCGACGGTGAACAGATGATACGCCTTAGGACATTGCAGCATCTCGTAGAATTCTTGCATCTGCCGCTGACCCTCGCGGCCTTCACCTTCGCTGCCTAAGCACAAGGTGGGACACGTAATCTGTTTCGGCAGATCATCCAGTCGGAAGGCCTTGTTGGCTTCAAGGTAATCGGTCAGTTTCGTGACGCCGTGCGTCCAACAGACATAGTCCAGCCGCGGCCGGCTGGCCGATTGGCGATGGCGCCGTGGAGAGTGGCAACAAACTCGTGGTCGAAGCGCGCTTGAAAGGCAGTGGCATGCATTGGGCCCGGCCGCATGTCGATCCCTTGCTGGCGCTGCGGAACATCGCCTGCAATGATCGTTGGGAAGAAGCCTGACCCCAGATCACGCATGAACTTCGCCGTCAGACGAGGCAACGCGGCACCGAACGTCATCAGACACGGCGGGCTCAAGCTGACGCGAAGCGCTTCATGCAACCGGCTGATCCTGAACCGAGGGTGGCCATGCCCCAGTTGGCTGAAGCTTCAGCCACATCCACCGCTTGGTCCAGACTGCCGGCAAAGCCGCCGCGTGATCAACCGAACGAACGCCCGCGGCCTGCCGCGAATCATCCTTGGCGACAACCGTTCATCCTTAAAACCAAACGGCAACTGGCCCAATCGAAGCATGCATAAAAACTTTTACGCGCACCCTTCAGTAAACAGGCGATGGTCTTCGTTTCGGCCACCCTTGTCGGTGGTGGCATGGAATAGGACGCAGATGGACGCAGATAAACGCTGATTTCGACTTTTATCTGCGAAA
>JADGQE010000165.1 GCA_017882055.1 Thermoflexales bacterium | reverse complement strand
TAATAACCCGCAAGCGCTCTTCAGTCTCACGCGACGCGGCTCCCGTTTGCTCGCGAGTGGCCTCCAGCGCTTCCAGTTCAGCGATGCGGCGCAGTGCTTGGTTCAGTCTGCGATTGAGTTGTTGGGCGTTTGGCGTTTTCGATTCGGCGGGCATGTTGATTAGCCTTAGCAGCTTATTCAGGTAAGGTGCCGTACAACCACCAACAGCGATCGGCTGGAAAGGCCGCTTGCAACCGAGTGTCCCACACGAAGGTGCCCGGCTGAAACACGCTGTGCAACTGGCTGTCGAGTGCCGTCAAGCGTTGTTCGGCGGTTGCGGGCAAATTGTGACCCAGAGCCTGGGCCAGTAAATAAGCTTTGGCGCGCGCCCGAACTTCTTGCGGATAGTATATCGCCACATCGCCCGGCTTGCGTGTGGCTTCGTCGAGATATGAACTCCATGCATCCAAACGGCTGTTGATCTCGCGTGTCGCTTTGACGAGGTAGTTAGCCGTATACTTATTGCGAATCTGATCGTGTTTGAGCCGGGCCGCCTGCAAATCCGATCGCTGCGCTGCAGACAGCTCGTCGATCGCGGCTTGCGCGCGAAGCAGCGCTTCAAGCAATCCGCCGATCGTGAGCTGCGGCATCCGATTGCCCAGTGGATTCGCCAATGATATTTGCCAGTACAATACCTCGGACGGCAAATAGTCTTCCAGATCGTTAGCCATCCAGTGGGACACGGTCAGTTCAAATGCGCCATCCAACCTGGGTGTGTTCATTTGCAGTCTCTTGCTCTCGGCAAGCCCCATCGTCCGCTGATACGTTCGAGATGATGTCGTTGTTTGTCTATCCCAAGTATAGAACCAATATGCTTCTAAATCAATTCGACTTCGGCAATGACCTGCGCTTCTGCCAACCGGCTAATACTTTGATCTGTTATATAATGTTCCGTGGCGAGGTAACCGATGCAATATACTCCTGAAGTGCAAACTTACGACGACTTTACGATTCTGCTCGATTGGCAATTAGCTATTGACGCGGATAGGGTGCTGCGCGGGCAGGGCGCCGATCCGGAGGTGATTCGGCAGCGCCGGCCACGGCTGGTCGATATTGCCCAGCGCGCCGTCGACGAAGGATCAACGTTGATCGAGCCGGCGGCGATCTATCGCACGTTCGCAGTCGAATCGCTGCGCCACGAACGATTGAGTCTGGTTGGCGGTGGCCGATTGTCGGGTGCGCTGATCACGCAGCATCTGGCCGCCGCCGAGCAGGTTGCGTTGATCGCCGCCACGATCGGTCATCGACTTGAACAACGCGTGGCCGAGATGATGCCGATCGATCCTTCGTATGCATTCGCGCTCGATGGCTTTGGCTCGGCCGCGGCTGAAGCGCTCGGCGCGGCGGCGTGTATTTTCATCGAGGAACAGGCCGCGCGCAACCACCAGTGCACGAGTATGCCGCTCAATCCAGGTTTGATCGGCTGGCCCGTCGACGTGGGGCAGCCCGAAATCTTTCAGCTGCTCGACGGTGGATTGATCGGTCTTACGCTCAATGACAGCGCGCAGATGATACCCCGCAAGTCGGTGTCGATGGTGCTGGGCCTCAGCCGCAGCCGCTTTGCCGAAGGCCGCCCCTGTGACTTTTGCGCGCTGCGTGAAACGTGCCGCTATCAGGATCACGATGCCCACTCTCAAAACATTTCAGGTTGATCTTCAGCCGATTGGCCGTCGGGCCGAAATCCAAGGAACTGAAACGCTGCTCGCCGCCGCGCAATCTAACGGCGTCGATCTCGTGGCGATCTGTGGCGGCGACGGATCATGCGGCGCTTGCCGCGTGCGCTTGATCGACGGCGAACTCTCGGCGTTGACTTCGACTGAAGAATACGAGTTAAGCGCGGCTGACATCGCCGCGGGTTATCGCCTGGCCTGTCAGGCCAGGCCGCAGAGTGATGTGCGGATCGACATTCCGCCGGCGTCGCTCACTGCGCCGCAACGCACGCAGATCGAAGGCCAGTCGATCGACGTGCCGATCGATCCGATCGTGACGCCAATCGATCTGCAGATCGATCCGCCGAACCTGACCGATCTCCGATCGGACGCGACGCGGCTGAGCGAAGCGCTGATCCAGCAAACCGATCCGGCCTCGATTGAATATCCGGTGCTGGCCGATATCTCCGATCGACTCCGCGCACAGAACTGGACGGCGCGCGCGGCTGTGCGCCGCACTGCTGAGCGCCCATCGATTGTGGCCCTATTGCCGCCACAGACTCGTTTGCTGGGTCTGGCGGTAGACATCGGCACCACCAAACTCGCCGCCTATCTGATCGATCTTTCAAACGGTGAAACGTTGGCGCGCGCGGGCGCGATGAATCCGCAGATCGCTTATGGCGAAGATGTGGTCAGCCGCATTGCATACACCAACCATCAGCCTGAAGGTCGCCAGATTCTACAAAGAAAACTAATCGATGCGTTGAATGTCATTATCGGAAATCTTTGCGCGGAGACTGACGCAGCCCGCGAGCAAATCGTCGACGCCGTCGTCGTCGGAAACACCGCGATGCATCATTTGTTTGCCGGTCTGCCGGTGCAGCAACTTGGTACAGCGCCTTACCTGGCGGCGGTGAGTGAGCGGCTGAATGTGCGCGCGCGCGATGTCGGGTTGGATATTGCACGCGGCGCGTCTATCTACCTGCCGCCCAATATTGCCGGGTACGTAGGCGCCGATCATGTTTCGATGCTGCTGGCGTCGGGCATCGATGCGACCTCGAAGACCGTGATCGGTCTTGACATCGGCACCAACACCGAGATTGGACTGGCGAGCGGCGGGCGATTGCTGTGTTGTTCCTGCGCGTCAGGCCCGGCCTTCGAAGGGGCGCACATTCAGGATGGCATGCGGGCCGCGCCCGGCGCGATCGAGCGCGTGCAGATTACCGACGGCGAGATTCGATTACAGACGATTGATCATCAACCGCCGATCGGCATTTGCGGCTCAGGCATTCTCGACGCGATTGCCGAGATGGTTGTGTCCGGTATTTTGAACGAGCGCGGTGCATTGCAAGTGGATCGTCCGCGCGTGCGTCTCCAAAATGGCAAGCGTGAATTCGTTTTGGCTTCGCCCCCATCGACCGGGCACGGGCGCGATGTGGTCGTGACGGGCCAAGATGTCAGCGAGATTCAACTCGCCAAAGCCGCGATTCGGGTTGGATTCGATACGCTGCTGGCTGAAGCAGGCATCACCTGTGAAGCGCTCGATGAAGTCATTGTGGCGGGCGCGTTCGGCACTTACCTTGATCTGGGTAGCGCCATTCGCGTGGGCATGTTTCCCAACTTGCCGCTGTCTCGCTTCAGGCAAGTGGGTAACGCTGCCGGCATGGGCGCGAAGCAAATGCTGATCTCGGCGGAGCGGCGCAAGGCCGCCGCCGAAATTGCACGGCGCGTTGAATACATCGAATTGACGACACACAAAGAATTCACCCACCGCTTTACCAACGCGCTGCATCTGGGTTGATCCGAAGAGGTGAGACCAACCGGCTTTGAGCGCAGTCGAAGGGTTGCCGCCTTGTCCTACGCTATCACGCAAATCCACTCAGGAGTTGATCGATGGAAACTGTACTCTCGTCTAAAAGCAAAACCGTGATTATCAGTCCTGAAAAACCATTCGTCATTATCGGTGAGCGCATCAATCCAACTGGCCGCAAGAAATTAGCCGAAGAGCTGGCCAATGGCGATTTTTCACGTGTGAGGACGGATGCGCTGGCCCAGGTTGAAGCGGGTGCGCAAGTGCTCGATGTGAATGCAGGCGTGCCTGGTGCGGATGAACCGGCCAGCATGCGTCAGGCGGTGCAGAAGGTGATGGAGACCGTTGATGTGCCGCTGTGTTTCGATTCGCCCAATGCGGCTGCGCTTGAAGCGGCGCTGTCAGTCTATCAGGGCAAAGCGTTGATCAATTCGACGACGGGCGAAGAAGCGGCGCTGGAACGGGTTCTGCCGCTGGCGAAGAAATTCGGCGCCGCCGTAATCGGACTGTGCAACGATGAGCGCGGTATCTCGCAAGATCCGCAGGTGCGGCTGGAAATTGGCCGCAAGATCATGGCGCGTGCGGCGGACTATGGCATTTCGGCGGCGGATATTGTACTTGATCCGCTGGTGTTGACGATCGGTGCAGATTCGAACGCCGGTAAGGTCACGCTGGAGACGATTCGATTGTTGCGACGGGAACTGGGCGTGAATGTGTCTGCGGGCGCGAGCAATGTTTCCTTCGGCTTGCCCGATCGGCCGGTGCTCAACGCGGCGTTCATTTCGATGACGATGATGAACGGCCTCACGGCAGCGATCACGAATCCGCTGGAACCTACTGTGCGGCTGGCAATCATGGCTGCTGATCTCTTCCTCGGTCACGATGCTTCCGGCATGAAGTGGATCAAAGACTTTCGCAAGCGCGAGAAAGCCAGGCAAGCGCAAGATCAAAAGCCTGCGGCGTAGGGGCAGTCAGTTCCGGTAGAACGCTTCTACGGCTTTCCCCCGGAGGCGCTGCTCACGATCACACGCCGGGTCAGTAGATACCAATTGGAGAGTGTGCGGAATCGATCGGAGGGCAGGGCGATCGGTCCGATTTGCACGTTGGAGACTTTGTCGCTCACGGCATAAGTGTAAACCGGATAATACAGCAGAATGCCAGGCACGCGTTCGGCAAACATCTGCTGAAATTTGTGATAGAGATCGATCCGGGCCTGCACGTCGACAGTTCGCCGTGCCTGTTCAAGGACTTCGCTCATATCACGATCGCGGTATTGCGAGAAATTCTGTCCGATACTGGCCTGCGTCTCATGCCAGAACGGATATGGATCCGGATCGGGACTGTTGAGCATCTTAACCTCGACCAACGCGGCCTGATAGGCGCGTGGGGCCAGGTAGTTGGACGTCAGACCTACCTGCACCGGCACGACATTAGCCTTGACGCCGATCTCCAGCCACTGTTGGGCGATCGAATTAGCCAGCGCGACGTCAACGGGATCGTTCCTGGCATAGAGCGTGAACGAGATCGGTACGCCGCCTTTCACGCGGATGGGCGGCAGGTTCGATTGGGCAGTTGGCTTTACAGGCTCGATCGGCACGCCCATGTCATCGGTGGCGGGCCTGGGGGCTGATGGCAACAGCCAGCCGGCCGCACCCAGCAGTTGTCGGGCGCGGCCTTGATCCGGCACGACCGGCGCGAGGTCTGTGGCAAAGGCCCAGGTGCCCGGAATGATTGGACTGTTAGCCAGAATACCTTGCCCGTGCAGAATCTCATTCAGCATCCGTTGCCGATCGAGGCCGAGCAGCAATGCCTGGCGCACTTGCTGATCTTGAAAAAAGGGCACGTCGTCGCCCTGATTCAAAAAGATCATGGTGTAGGCCGACATCGGTGCGGTGTAGAGGTTGAGCGTGGACACATCCCGCACCGCTGCGAGTTCTGAGTCCGGCACTTGATCCAGGGCCTGTATCTCGCCGGCTCGATAAGCTGCCAGCATCGTTGGAAAATCCGGGTAGAACTTAAAATCCATCTTGGCAATGTAGGGTTGCCGTCCGTAGTAACCGGAATACGCATCCAGCAAAACATGCTGCGGCTGACCGGGCTCCGTGCTGCCGATCGCTTCCACCTTGAAAGGACCACTACCGATTGGCTTGCGGTTAAACGGCAGATCGGCCAGATCGGCAGCGGTGACATTGTTCAAGAGATGTTTGGGCAGTAAGCCGATCGAGGCGTATTGTAGAAACGGCGTCAATGGTTCCTGCAGTGTCATTTGAACGGCGAGACGGTTGACCTCTGTAATTTGGACGGTGCGCCAGAGCGCAGCCAGATCGGGTGCGACGGGGTAGTTGGGATCTTGCAGTAGTTGAAGTGTGAAAATAACGTCGTCAGCAGTCACGGGCTGATCGTCATGCCAGCGTGCATTGGGGCGCAAATAAAAAGTATAAGCCAGGCCGTCAGCTGAAATGTCCCAATGGTCGGCCAGATCGGGCTGAGGGTTGCCGTGTTCATCAAATCGCACGAGGCCGCTGAAGATCAGCGAACACAGATCGCGATCGGCGTTACTGTTGCTATACTGGCATAGCAGTGGATTCAAGAATTGCGGCGATCCGATGACGCCTTCCACGAAAGTGCCGCCAGGCGCAGGTCCGCGCTGAATCGTGAAGGCGGCGGCTAAATAGGCCAATAGCCCGCCCAGCAACAGAACGCCGATAAAAATCAATGCCACTTGCCAACGAATGTGCCGTATCAAGGTGCTCTCCTGCAGTCAGTCTGGATGTTGGAAAATGGAAGAGAGTGCGGTTGATAAAAATCTACCGTCGAGTCTTGCTCGCCTTCCAATGCCAAGGATAGCGCAGTTCTGAATAAGTGACCAGCGACTGGAACTGGGGATACAAACGGGGTGTTGCAGCCTCGCAGCCACAGCACCCCATTTGGAGAAGGCACTTTGGATCAAGCAATCAGGCGGCGGCGGCTTAGCCCGTCGTTACCACCACCACATTGAGGATCGCGAGGATAAAGAAGATCACCGATAACACGATGGTCGCGTTGAAGATCGTTCGCTCGACACCGCGCCGCGTCCGGACAACCGAGCTGTCGCCGCCGCCGAACATGCTGCCGGCCGACGAGCTGCGTGCCTGCAAAATGATGACGACGATCAGCGCGATCGCCACGATGATCTGGGCTACGTTCAAATAGACTTGCACGTTGATTCTCCTGATGGAAAGCTGTTGGCAATTATAGCACGCGCTCACTTCTCGCGCAAACGCACTATTGTGAGCAGACTGTACCTCTCCTGCAGGATGTGCCCATCTGCCGCGGTGCCGTGATTGTTGCTGCTCAGGCAGTTAATGATTTGGAGTGCGGAAGGGAGAGTACCAATCGCGAAGTGCGTTCTGCCTGAATCAAGATCTAATCAGGTGTTGGTGTTGGCGCTGCTGGTGATTGACTTGCTCTGATATCGGCGCGATGATCGGTGGTGTGCCATATCCGAGCTGCACCCTGGCTTAGTGCGATCTGCGAAAAGGGCCTGTTTTCAAGACTATTGCGGTGGCAGCGCGTGAATGCCTGCCGTGATCTGCGAGCAGGGCCGCAGTATTCTTCAGTGTGCGCGACGGCGCGATAGAATAACCGGCAGAATCTTTTTGCAGGGTGCTTGACAACTACTTGTATCGTTGTTATAATGTGCGTGTAAGTTCAATCTGATCTCGTCCGGCAGTGCCGGAACGATCTAACAACCTAGATGTAACGGAGGCGAGGCGCACCCAACATTGAGTTGAGACCACCTTTTAGTGAAACAGGAAGGGTGAGGCGTCTCGCGCCGATGTGAAAGTCGGGGCGAATTTTTTTGCCCCCTTGACAGGCCATGGGCGGTGTGGTAAACTCTGCCCGCTCTGGTAAAGAGCAAAACAGCACCTTAACAACTGAAAAGTGATAGGAAGAATAAGAGACTTGGGTCAACGTCAAAACTTTTTTGGTGATCTTCGGATCACATGATTCTTGACGGAGAGTTTGATCCTGGCTCAGGATAAACGCTGGCGGCGTGCCTAACACATGCAAGTCGAACGAAGAGGCCCCTTCGGGGGTACTTCAGTGGCGGACGGGTGAGTATAACATAGGTGACCTGCCCCAAAGCAGGGGATAACAGTCCGAAAGGATTGCTAATACCCCATGTGGTCCTCGAGGTTAGAGACTCGATGACTAAAGGAGCAATCCGCTTTGGGAGGGGCCTGTGGCCCATCAGCTAGTTGGCAGGGTAATGGCCTACCAAGGCAACGACGGGTAGGGGGCCTGAGAGGGTGACCCCCCACATTGGCACTGACACACGGGCCAAACTCCTACGGGAGGCAGCAGTGAGGAATATTGCACAATGGGCGAAAGCCTGATGCAGCAACGCCGCGTGAGCGATGAAGGCCTTCGGGTCGTAAAGCTCTTTTGAGAGGGACGAGAACGGACGGTACCTCTTGAATAAGTCACGGCTAACTACGTGCCAGCAGCCGCGGTAAAACGTAGGTGGCGAGCGTTATCCGGATTCACTGGGCGTAAAGCGAGTGCAGGTGGCCTCGTAAGTTGGATGTGAAATTTCCCGGCTTAACTGGGAAAGGTCATTCAATACTGCGGGGCTTGAGGGTAGAAGAGGGGGGTGGAATTGCCGGTGTAGTGGTGAAATGCGTAGATATCGGCAGGAACACCAGTGGCGAAAGCGGCCCCCTGGTTTACTCCTGACACTCAGACTCGAAAGCTAGGGTAGCGAACGGGATTAGAAACCCCGGTAGTCCTAGCCGTAAACGATGGATGCTAGGTGTAGGTGGTATTGACCCCATCTGTGCCGAAGCTAACGCGTTAAGCATCCCGCCTGGGGACTACGGCCGCAAGGTTAAAACTCAAAGGAATTGACGGGGACCCGCACAAGCAGCGGAGCGTGTGGTTTAATTCGATGCTACACGAAGAACCTTACCCAGGTTTGACATACAGGT
>JADGQE010000164.1 GCA_017882055.1 Thermoflexales bacterium | reverse complement strand
CCCACCACGTGGTCGCCGGATGGTTTCAACATCTCATATTACTCTAACGTCACCGGCAATTACGAATTGTTCTTTGTCAACACGGCGGGCGGGGTGCAGCAAGTCACTAAAGGTCCCGGCAACAGCCTCGCCGGAGCATGGGGACCGGATGGCGCACATATTGCTTTCCTATCAGATCGCGATGGCGCGTGGAGTGTCTATCTGGCCAAGTATGACGGCACTGAAGCCACCAAGATCGCGATCGCGCCGCAGGCCGCCAATGGAGTGGGCCAGCGGCTGTCGTGGGTGCCGTGATCAGTTGATCGGTCAATCAGAGATCGGATGAGTTCGCTCATATCGAATCACTATTTCGCAATCGCTTAGTCACTTTCGCTTTCACAATGACAACAGATTCTCCCTGGGCTAATCGCGCCTTACAACATACGCGCCACCTTGCCGAACGCATCGGGCCGCGCGGATCGACGACACCTGAAGAAAAACACGCCGCCGACTACGTTCACATCCAGATGCAAAAACTGGGTCTGAAAGACGTGCGGGTGCAATCCTTTCGCGCGCCCCGCAGCGGCTGGCTGCCCATCGCGATTGCGTTTTCGGCGGCGGTGTGGGGCTCTTTCCTGTGCTGGATTGGCTATTACCTCACCCATGTCAGAGCCATCGGCGGATTGATCGGCGTCGGCTTGAGTCTGTTCGCTGCGTGGATTTTCTTTTGCGAGATCGCTTTCAAAAACAATTTGCTGCGTCGACGACTGCCCAGGGGCCCGAGCTTCAATGTCATCGGGCGTGTGCCTGCGTCTGGCCAGGCTAAGCGCCGAATTGTGCTGCTGGGTCACATCGACACGCATCCTGCTTCCAGAGTTTTCAAATCGTCGCGGCGCGCCAGGTTTTTCTCAATCGTCATGGGGCTGAGCTTTTTCAGTTCGATCGTGGGCGCGATCATGTTCGCGCTGGGCGGCTTCGAGTTGTGGAGCTGGGGCTTCGTCTTCGCCGGCGTGTGCAGCGTTCTCCAGGGCGGCGGCATCCTGGCCGCCATTTTCGCGGATCAAGGCGAGTTTAGCCCGGGCGCGAATGTGAATGCGTCTGGCGTCGGCACCGTACTGGCACTGGCCGAACGCTTGCGCCAATGGCCGCTGCCACAAACCGAAGTCTGGACGCTGTGCGCGGGCAGCCACGAAGTGGGCGGCGAAGGACTGCGTGCATTTCTTGATCGTTACCGTGACGATTTGCATGACGCCTGGCTGATCGGTTTTGAAGGCGTGGGCATAGGCGATCGACTCATCTATTTCACCCATGAAGGCCCATTCCGCCGCCCCATCCAGCCGGCCATGCTCGATCTGCTCCAACGTACCGCTCAGGCCCGGCCTGATTTAATGCCCCAGCCGCGATCGACCACGCGGCGCAATACGGTCGTCGCCCCGGCCGTCTGGCGCGGATTAAACAGCGTCTGTCTCAGCCTGTATGACGAACGCGAAGGCGTGCCCTACTGGCGCAGCGGAAACGATCACGCTACCCATATTCAAGCGGCCTCGCTGGCGAAGGCGCACGAGTTTGCGTGGGAGTTGTTACAACAGATTGATGAGGAACAGACCGGTTAATCAGAGGTCAGGGATCGGAGGTCGATCATTTAATCCCTGGTACCTGGTCATCGTCTTTCTTGCCCCGTCGGGACCCACATCACGAACAGACTGCCTTTATTCGGTTCGCTCTTAAACGTCAGTTTGCCCTGATGCGCAGTGACAATCCGTTGAGCCAGCGCCAGACCCATACCCATTCCGCCATAACGGCGCGTCGTGCTCATATCGACCTGGCTGAAGGCCGTAAACAATTTTTGCTGCAGCTCGGCCGGAATGCCGATACCGGTATCCTGCACGGCGATGGCCACCGCCGGCGTCGTAGTGCCGGGCAGCGTCACTCCGCCGTGCATACTGATATTGATCGCCCCACCCTCCGGCGTGAACTTCACGGCATTATCCACCAGATGGACCAGGGCGCTGCGCAGCCGAGGCGCATCAGCAATCACCGTTAATTGAGCCGTAACCGGCAGCTCCGTTGATAAGCGCAGCCGCTTCTCCGCAGCGCGCTGCTCATACAGATCAAGCACGTCCCGGATAGTCTGGTTGATCGAACACGATCTGCACTCCAATTCCAGCGCACCGCGTTCGATCAGGCTGAAGTCCAACAGATTTTCGATCTGAATTTGCAGTCGACGGGCATTGGTCAAGAATGTTTGGTAAATTTCGTTGAGCTTGTCCGGCGGCAGTGACCTGGACTTCTGCACGAGCATTTGGGCCTCGAGCAAAATCACCGCCATCGGTGTGCGCAGCTCGTGCGACACCACCGATACAAAATCATTCTTCAATTTATCCAGGCTTCGCAAAGATTCATTGGCGGCGCGCAGCTCTATCGTGCGTGTGGCGACTTCGGCTTCCAGGCGGGCATTTGCCTGGCGCAGCTGTTCAACCAGGCGTTGGTTCTCTTTAATCAACGCGCCGTGCTGCAAAGCCCGGCCGACCAACCGCCCGAAAACCTCCATGCCCTCGATCGGTTTCAGCAAGTAGTCATAGGCGCCAAGGCGCAGCGCCTCGACGGCAGTTTCCAGCGTCGCATGACCGGTGAGCAGGATGACTTGCGCGTCAGGCTCCAAAGATTTTATGCGCTTGAGCAGCGACAAGCCTTCCAGCCGGGGCATTTGCAGATCGGAAATGATCAGATCGTAGCGATTCGCAGTGTATTTATCCAGCGCCGATTGGCCGTCGGCAGCCACATCCACTTGATAGTTCAACGTCTCCAGAAACGACGTTAGCACTTCGCGGATCATTTCGCTGTCATCTGCAACCAGGATACGTTGATTGGCCATCATGCCCCCTGAAGTGTCTTATTGTAGCACTGTGTCCATCAAAGTTGCAATCGGAATTTGGTCAGAGATTCATACATCTATGGCGGCTACAATGTACGCCAGCCGGGTACTTTAGTCATAGGTGTTGTGTCCAAACGGCAGCACCGGGCAGCCAATTTGTTAGTCGGCCAGGCCCGTTCGATGGGCTCGCGCCGCAGCCCGATCCGCATTGCGTCGAGCAGCGGCATTCCGTATGGCATCGGCGAATACGTCATCACCCTGCCCTACAACGACATCGATCAGCTGTGCCGCACGGTCAAAGCCAGGTGGGGGGATATTGCCGCCATCATGGTGGAGCCGCTGATGGGCAACAACGCCTCGGTCATGCCCGCGCCTGGCTTCCTGGAAGTGATGCGCGAGTTGTGCACCGAGTATGGCATCGTCCTCATCATCGACGAGGTGAAGACTGGCTTCCGCATTGCCAATGGCGGCGCACAGGAGCTCTTCCACGTCAAAGCCGATCTGGCGACTTACGCCAAATCGATCGCGAATGGCTTTCCGCTGGCGGCCCTTGCGGGCACCCATGAAATTATGAGTGTGATTCAGCCTGGGCGCGTGGCCGTCGGCGGCACCTACTGCGGCAACATCGCCGGCACCGCCGCGGCGGATGCCACCCTGGAATTGCTGGAAACGCAGCCTATTCTGGCGACGATTGCGCAGCGCGGCCAACGCTTGATGGCGGGCCTCGACAAAATCTTGAATGAAGCGAATATTCCGCATGCCCTGATGGGGCCGCCGCAAATGTTCGGCATGGTGCTGGGCATCGATCACGCGCCGACCAATTACCGCGACGCGTTGGACACCAACATGAAACTATATGAGCAGATCGCCATGGCAATGATCGAACGCGGCGCGATGCCCGAACCGGACAATCGCGAGCCGTGGTTCTTATGCTATGAGCATTCGGACGACGACATCGACGAAACACTGAATATCTTCTACGCCTCAGTCAAAGCCGTGATTCAAAGCGGCCAGGCTCAGATGAACTGACCGTGGACCTGACAGCCCCTCAGAAATTTGAGGGGCTGTCAATTTGGCACAACACACCATGACGTGCCTTTTGGTCTTACGGCTGGCGAGGGTTATGCTATACTTGGCGTTACTCAAGACTTGCAATGAGCACTGACCCACATAATCTAATCCGCAATAACCGGCTTGAGTAGACTCCTCAGATAGAGGCACACAAAGCAGCAATTCTCATTTTGGCACATATGCTCCCGCTAGATTGCCAAATCCAGCGGCCAAGCCGACGGATTAGACAATCCGTCGGGAGCGTTCCGGTTCAAATTGAGAATTGCTGCGCACAAAGGCCATGAATCCAATCCTCCGGGTACGGCTTAATCCAGAAGATCAGGCAATCCAAATGGCACCCCATCTACTCAATCGAGGAAATAGGTTGTTGGCAGATCCCATACGACGTGAGTTATAATACTGCTGCTCATATGCCGCCAAGGATCGATCAACATGCGCGATAAAGCGCTTCGCCGAATCATCCCAGCCGTGTTTTTAACGAGCGCCGCCGTCATCGCGGGGTGGCTGCGGATTCGCCCGCAGCGTGAGCCGAACCCCGATCGGCCAGCGGCAGCCCCGCTGCAACCGACTGTCACACCCCTGCCTGAGCCAGGCCCTACGCCTGCGCCATCCGCTTCGTCAACGAATGAAGTACCGGCTCGCTTTATCGTCGTGCCGGAGCCGTCATTTGTTCAAATACCTCGATCGGCGTTGGCCGCTTCCCTATGGTTTGGCGCAGCCATCGTCCTGTGTATCGTGGCGGCCGGCGTGGTGAGTTCTGCGCAGCAAACCGCCTTCCACGATCTCGCGCCGTTATTCGCTATCGCTGTGCCAGGCTTAATTGTCGCCGGGATCGGAGCAGCCGCGTGGCTGAAACGAGATCAAGCGCGCCGGTGGCCACGCTGGCTGTGGCGCTTCAATCTTCTATTCGCCGCGATCATTGTGTCATTCATCGCCGCCGACATCAACTTCAATGCCGTTGAATTCGATGGAACCGGGCAATTGGGCAGTGTACTGTTGTGGCTGTTGGCGATCGGTCTTGCTTTTGCCGCTGCGGGGCAACGATCCGATCCAACAACCGTCAAACTGACCGAACCGATTAGACGCAGCGAAGTGATCGTTTTCATCGCTATTGTCGCCCTGGCCTTCGCGCTGCGCGCGATCGATCTGGAGCACATCCCCGGCGTCGTGCTGGGCGACGAAACCAAATACGCCGTCGCCGCGCGTTACCTGACGGAACATCAGCAAATCAAGCCGTTCACGACCGGCTCCGACGGGCACTGGAATTTTTATCTGCAAATCATCGGGCTGTCCCTGCAGCTGTTCGGGCAGACGATTACGGCGATGCGCTTGCCCAGTGTATTGGCGGGCACGTTAGGCATCGTCGCCCTGTATGCGGTGGTGCGGCAACTGTGGGGCCGCCGTCCCGCGCTGATTGCCGCCGCGCTCATGGCAACGTATCACCAAAACATTCACTACAGCCGTGTCGGCTTCAATAGCATCGATGATCCGCTATTTTTGGCGCTGGTGTTTGGGTGCGCGTGGCTGGCCTGGCGTACAGGCCGTCGGCGGGCGTGGCTCATGACGGCGCTGGCGGCGGGCCTCTCGCAATACTTCTTTGTAGGCGGACGGTTAGTGTTGCTTCAACTGGCCGTGCTGGCCGTATTCTGGCTGATCACCGATCGGCACCGCGTGCGAGCGCAGGCGTTGAACATCGCCGTCGCCGTCAGCGTGTTTATATGTATCATCACGCCCATCTTGTACTTCTGGGCGATCCGCCCCAACGATTACATGAGCTCGCTCAATGCCAAGAACATTTATCGATCAGGCTGGGTGCCGGCCGCGATGCAGGCTAACAATGAAAGCGAAGTCGATGTGTTATGGGGACAATTGCGCGATGTGATGACCTCGTTTTCGTTCGGCTCGGACGAGGGCTTTTACTGGGCGCAGACGATGCTGACGCCCATCATGTCGATCCTGGCTGTCATCGCACTGGCCTATTTCGTTGCCCACAGCCGGGAAGGACCGTATTTCTGGGTCGTGTCATCGCTGGCGTTAGTGATCCTCTTCGGCGGCATTTTAATGGTCAGCCCCACGGCGGGATCGCACCGGCTGTTGGGCAGCAGTCCGCTGATCTATGGCGCGATCGCGGTGGCAATCGATCGGGCCTGGGGCTGGTTTGAGCGGCGCGCGCCGCATCCAAAGCTGATCGGCGTGTATGGCCTACTCGTCATCGCCCTGTTGATGAACGCAGACGCACGCTATTACTTCGTAAATTATCTGACCAAAAACGAATTACGCAGCCCCGACGTGCCGTTTCACGTCATTCAAGAGTACTTGTTCGCGCTGGAGCCGCGCACCGAACCGCAACCGCTGCAGATTGTGTGTGTTGGCCTCAATGCTGATTTCTGCCGGGGCACGACGCTCGATTTTCTGGCGCGGCCGCTGCTGGCGCGTGCCGATGTGATTACAGACTTGCCCTCGACCGATAGCGTGCCGCCGCGTGGCACGAAACTGCAGGTCGTGATCATCAATGCCTCAATGACTCAGGAAGTCGAACGCGCCAGACAGCGGTATGCGACGGTTACGCCGCAGAACCTCAGCGATCCATTGAATAGGATACTGTTCGTGGCGTTTGAAATCCAACCGTACCAGTAGCGGCCCTATGACACTTGAGAAGGGTAACCCCCAGGCCGTGTTGATCAGATCACTATGCGGCAAGTGGTTCTATGGCACGTTGGCTGCGCTGAATACGGTGACGTTCTTATGGCGCCGAGCAGATCCGCGCTCGCCGCGCCCGCTTGATCCAGTCTCCACACCGGAATCAGCTGCCGCTGAGCCTGCTTCGTCAGCAACGGCCAGTTCCACATATACAGCAATTGATGCACCTCAATCCACGACGGAAGCCGATCCTTTATCCGCCGCGCACGATCAGACTGCACCTCCGAATGGCGCACTGCGCATCACGCTTCCCGGGCAGCTTTCCTCGCTTGACGCACGCCTTTTTCTATTGGCGCTGCTTGTTTTCGTGCTGACGCGTCTCATCGGCCTCGATCGCTGGCCGATTTATTTCTTCACCGACGAAGCGATCCAAACGGTGCAGGCCGCCGATCTGGCGCATCAAGGCTTTCGTGATGACGCCGGCAATTTGTTTCCGACGTACTTCGCCAACGGGTCCTATCTGAATCTGAGTGTCAGCGTTTACGCTCAGGTTATTCCCTACCTCCTGTTCGGTTATTCGGAATTTATAACGCGTGCGGTGTCGGCCTTGATCGCCTTATCGGGCGTGGCCGCCGTCGGCTTGATGCTGCGCAATATCTTCAAGATTCGATTCTGGTGGGCGGGCGTACTGCTGCTGACCATCACGCCGGCCTGGTTCCTGCATTCGCGCACGGCTTTTGAAACGGTATTAGGCACCGCGTTTTACGCGTGGTTCTTGTATTTCTACCTGCTTTATCGTTATCGAAATCCACACCACATTTTCGCCGCAGTGATCTTCGGCGCACTGAGTTTCTACGCTTATAGTCCGGCCCAGGTCGTCGTCGTGTTGAGCGGCGCGCTGCTGCTGATTACGGATCTTCGTTACCACTGGCAGATCCTGCGCGGTCGCCCGCAGGTCATCAGCGCGGCTGCCGTCCTGCTCATCGTCGTTGCACTGCCCTATCTTCGATTTCAGGCTCAGCATCCAGCCGAATCGTATTATCACCTGCGCATCCTCGACTCCTATCTGCTGCGCAACGATTTGTCGCCTGCTGAAAAGCTCACTGATTTCTGGCAACAATACACCACTGCGCTTAGTCCTGCCTACTGGTATAGCCCGACCAACGACACCGATCTGATCCGCCACCTGATGAAAGGCTATGGCAACATCCTGTTGATCACGCTGCCTTTCGCGTTGATCGGGCTGGTGACGTGCTTCCGCAAAATCAGATCAGCGGCCTATCGTGTGACGTTGATCGCAACGGCGGTCACGCCCATCGGCAGTGCGCTGGTGCAGCCTGTACAGATCTATCGCGAACTGGCCTTCGTCGTCCCGGCGGCGATCATGACCGCCCTCGGCCTGGTCCTCGTTCTGTCTTGGCCGCTGAAACGCATCAACTATCGCTGGCTGGCAATCGGCTGCTGGGTGGTGTTGAGCGCGATAGGCGCGGTGATGACGTACGACGCGCTCGTCAATGGACCGCTCTGGTACAACGATTACGGCATGTATGGGCTGCAATACGGCGGCCCACAAATCTTCGCTGCGGCGCGCGATTACCTGCAGCGCTCACCGGACACGCAGATCCTGGTGTCGCCAACCTGGGCCAACGGCACCGATCTTCTGTTGTACTTCTTTATGCCCGGCGAACGGCGCGTGCAGATGGGCAACATCGACGCTTTCACGTACAATCAACTTCCCCTGCCGGAGAATCTGCTGTTCATCATGACGGCCGACGAATACCGCCGCACGCTCAACGAGCCGAAGTTCACCGACCTCCGGCAGGCGCAGCCGCCGCTCAAATATCCTGATGGAACAGACGGTTTCTATTTTGTTCAACTCCGCTACTCGTCGCAGGCCGGCGATATCTTCGC
>JADGQE010000163.1 GCA_017882055.1 Thermoflexales bacterium | reverse complement strand
TTAAGCGCCTGTTCCGACACGCCTCAGCCGACTGAAGCCCTCCGACCCACTGCCACGGTCCGACCGATCATCAAACCCACCGATACCGCCACGGTCGCGCCGATTAAACCGACCCTGCCCAACGCATCGAGCACACCCACTCAGCCTCCCGTCTCCACTCCAGACACCCGGTTGATGACCACCTTCGCGGCCGATGTCGATCCGCTGACCGGCGAAAAAGTCTCCGATCCGAATGTGCTGAATCGCCGCCCGTTGGCGATCAAGATCGGTGATTTGCTCAATTATGATATACGCCCGCAAGCCGGAGCCAGCCTGGCCGATTGGGTCTTTGAACACGAGACTGAAGCTAATGGCGCTCCACGTTGGACGGCGATCTTCTACAGCCAAACCCCACAGCGAGTCGGCGGCACCCGATCGTGCCGCATCATCGACGCCGAACTGCCCGCAATTTTCAAGGCACTGATGGCTTGCTCGGGCATGTCGGGCGGTACACGTGAGTATTACATCAAACCGGCCGATTTCACACAAGAAGGCCGCATGTTCACACCTGATTTCGGTGATTGGACGCCGATGTTCTATCGAACTGATAATGCTGTACCGCCACTCAACATGTTCGTCAACCCGATCGAAATCTGGAAAGAAGCCGATAAGCGCGGCGTAAATACCAAACCCGATCTCAGCGGCCTCGCCTTCTCAACCGGACCGCTCGCGCCTGGCCAATCAGCAAGCGAGATCAAAGTGAAGTTCGGCTCCGAAACCGATGTCTGGAAATACGATCCAAAAACAACGTCCTGCGGTTCGGTTACGGGCTGCTACTTACGTTGGAGCGCGGGCGTGCCACACACCGACGCGCTCAACGGGCAACAGCTCAGCGCCGCCACTGTCATTGTGATCTTCGTCAATCACGTCGAAGACGTCCGTTTTCTGGAAGAAGAATATGGCAATCTCAAACTCTTCGGCATCCAGATTCAACTTTGGAACAGCGCGCCGGTCAAAATCTTCCGTGACGGCCAGGAATTCGACGGCACATGGTCACGCACGGAACGCAATCAGATGTTAAGGTTCATAGACGCGTCGGGCAATTTGATGCCGCTCAAGCCTGGTAAAACCTGGGTCGAATTGCAACGACTGGAAGCCCAGGTCGACGTCACGCCGTAGGCTGACCTATAGTCCCTACTTTAGATTAACACATCTAAGCCCCAGGATGCATTGCAAAGCCGTTACAATATGATTGCCGCCGTAAGCAAAAAAGCGGGCCGATCGTTGCAATCGGCCCGCTTTTTTCATAGCAGAACCTGTGATGTTTCAGACTCTGCACAAAACCGTGCAGGTAGCCATCCCAATTAGCGTATTACCTCAAGCCCGCCCATGTACGGCTTCAGAACCTCCGGCACGGCGATGCTGCCATCGGCCTGCTGATAATTTTCCAGCACCGCAATCATCACGCGCGGCAGCGCCAGGCCCGAACCATTCAGCGTGTGGACATATTCGGCCCTGGCGCCGCGCTGCGTGTTGCGCTTAAACTTGATGTTGGCTCGCCGCGCTTGAAAGTCCTTGAAGTTGCTGCACGATGAAACTTCGAGCCATTCGTTGCAGCCGGGCGCCCACATTTCGATGTCGTACTTCACCGCCGCCGAAAATGACAGATCACCTGTGACCATTTGGATGATGCGATACGGGATTTTCAATAACCGGGCGATCTCTTCGGCGTTATCGATCAACTTCGCCAGCTCAGCCATGCTGGTTTCGGGCGTACAGAACTTGACCATCTCGACTTTGTCGAACTGGTGACCGCGCTTGATGCCGCGCGTATCGCGCCCGGCCGACATCTGCTCGCGCCGGAAACAAGCGGTGTAAGCGACGTGATTGATCGGCAACTTCGCGCCATCGAGAATTTCGCCGGCATACATGTTGGTCACCGGCACTTCGGCCGTCGGGATCATCCACAGATCATCGACCTGATCGAAGTATTGATTCTCGGCAAACTTCGGCAGCTGCCCGGTGCCGATCAGCGTCTCGCGTTTGACGAGATAGGGTGGATACACTTCGAGATAGCCCTGCCCGATGTGCACGTCGAGCATGAAACTGATCAACGCGCGCTGCAACCTCGCGCCCGCGCCGATCAACATATAGAAACGTGTGCCGCTGACTTTGACGCCGCGCTCAAAATCGATGATGCCCAACGCCGTGCCCAGGTCCCAGTGCGGCTTCGGCTCGAAGCCAAAGTCTTTAGCCGTCTGCGGTTCGCCGACGACGCGCGTGACGATGTTCTCGGTTTCGTCCTTGCCAACCGGTACTGACGGATCAGGCAGGTTGGGAACCGTCAACATCAGATCGTTGAGTTCTGTCTCGGTCTCACGCACTTGCGCATCGAATGACTCGATCTGATCGCCGACGGATCGCATTTCGGCTTTCTTTGCCTCGCGCTCAGCCGCATCCCTCACACCTGCACTCGCCTGGCGCGCCACCCCGCTTTCTGCGGGGGTATGGCGTGCGTGCGGTGCAAGTGTCTTGCCGATTTCTTTGGAGACCTGATTGCGCTGCTGCTTCAACTGCTCAACTTGCGTCAACAGCGAGCGGCGTCTCACGTCGAGTTCTAGAATTGCGTCAATCGGCGCTTCGACATACAACGACGCCATGGCTTGCTTTACTTCTTCAGGATGTTCGCGGATGTAGGCTAGGTCTAACATGATATCCTCCTGGTCTTTACCACCAAGTCACAACGCCTGTCTGCCCACCGCCGCTGTGCGGCGGGCATGGGCAGACACAAAGTTTTCTTGGCGTAGTGACTTAGTGTCTTCGTGGTTAGTATCTCTCACTTCAGCAATTCTGCTTCGCGCAGCATCTTCTCCAACTCTGCTTGCTGATTCGCACCCAGCGGCAACAGCGGCAGACGCGGCAAGCCGCCAGCGTAGCCCAGCAAATTCATCGCGGCTTTGAGGCCGGGCACGCCGAATTGACTGGTCGCGGCCCGCGCGATCGGCAGCACGCGCAGGTGCAGCGCGCCCGCTTCCTCGAGCTGGCCCTGCTTGAACAAGCTGAAGATCGACACGCATTCATTCGGCATGATGTTGGCAATCGCCAGAATCGCGCCCACGATGCCGAACGTCAGGCCCGGCAGCATCGCGCCGAAGTTGCCACTCAACACATCAAATCGTTTTTTCCTGTTTCCTTGTTTACTTCTTGTAATTCTTACTGCCTCGGCCAACTGATTGATGTCGCCCGCGCTGTCCTTCATGCCGACGACATTCGGATGCTGCGCGATCTCGGCCACAATCGACGGCACGATGTTGAAGCCGGTGTTCGCCGGCACGTTGTAAATCATCACCGGAATCGGCGATTGATCCGCAAGCGTGAAGTAGTGCTTCTTCAGGGCATCGGCCGTCATGCTGTTCTTATAATAGAACGGCGTGACGATCAGCGCGGCCGCACAGCCCGCGTCCGCTGCGCGTTGGGTCATCTCGATCGTCGCTCGCGTCGAGAATTGCCCCGTGCCGCCGATGACCACTTTATCAGTCGCCGCGGCTTTCTTCACTGCCGCAAAAACCTGCGAGGCTTCTTCAGGCGTGACATGGACCGCTTCGCTATTCGAGCCGAGCACCAGATACCCGGCCAGGCCGGTGGCATTCAGTTTCTCGACATTCGCTCGCAGCCCATCCAAATCCAGCGCACCATCTTCCTTAAAGGGCGTGGGCAAAGGTGGGAATATACCTGTAAACATTTCTCTCCAATCGTTGGCAAGGCGACACGCCGACAAAATGATTGAGTCCACGAGATCACCTTGTCACTTTTTCACCTGGTCACCCTGTCATATTTGCAAGTTGCGTCAAAACAAAACACCCCTCATCCTTGTTCTAGGACGAGGGGCGCTCGTGGTGCCACCTAGATTTGTCTTCAACTTTCAGCCTTGCGAGGGATGCTGCCTCGATTGAAACTTGCTAAACCCAACCCTCGCAAGGTTGGTTAAGACCTCATTCACACTCGATAACGGGACGTGCCGCCGACCAACTCGAGAGGCGGATTTCAGTTCAACCGTCTATCGCCTTTCATCACTCGGCGACTCGCTGGAAGTCCGGCTGAACTTACTCTTCTCTGTCAACGTTGATGACCAGATTATACGCGCATCAAAAATCGATGTCAAGCCAGACTATGCAATTTAATCCGATCGACCAACCGACTCTTTCAACATATACAGTTCGCCGCCGACAAAGCCGTGCTTTCGATAATACTCGCGGGTGCCGATGGCAGAGATCACCACCAGTCGATCATAACCGGCCTCACATGCACGCTGCTCGGCTTCCGCAATAAGGCGTGTGCCCAGACCCAGGTGCTGCGCATGCCCCGATCGGCCTTCGCGCCCGATCTCGACCACCGGCCCGTACACGTGTACTTCACGGATAATCGCGGCACCGCGCAATTCATCGATGCCAGTGCTTACCGCCGCGTCTTGAGTTGGCAGCGACAATCGCAAGAAGCCCGCCAATTTGTCAGTGTTCGTATCAATGCTTAGGAAAACCTCGCGTCCGCCACGCGTTGCGTATTCAAGCAGGCCGACCTGGCCACTCACCTGCGCAGTCTCGTCGCGCACTTCACGGCAGCGAATGCACTGGCAGGCCCGGCCTTCAGCCGTCAGTTTGCGCTTGACCACTTCCCGCAGATTAGAAACGGTGCTGCCGGCCACGATGTGCTCTTTGGGAATATCGCGGATGATGCGATTCAGCCGAACGTAGCGCGGCGTATTCACTTTGCACCCGGCAATAAGATCGATCAATGCTTCGTCGGTGTACGGCTCAAACTCGCCCCGATCGAACCACTGCACCAACTCGGCTTCGCGCACCAGCGCATTCGGATAAATTTTCAACTCGTCCGGCCGCAGGCCGGGATCGCTCCACAACTTCTTGAAGTCGATCAGGTCGCTCTCCGGTGTCGCGCCCGGCAGATTCGGCATCCAGTGCAGCTGCACTTTGAAGCCGGCAGCGCGCAGCAACGTCACGGCCTGCCGCGTCTGCTCGACGGTGTGGCCGCGCTTGTTCAGATCCAGGATGCGATCGTCGAGACTTTGCGCGCCGAGCTGCACTTTGGTCACGCCGTAACTTCGCAACCGCCGCACCTCGGCCGCATCCACGTAATCGGGCCGCGTCTCGATCACCAGGCCGACGTTGCGGCGTTCCGCCGTTTCGTTCATCGACTGCGCTTCGGCCAGCGAGCTCGAATCGATTCCGTTCAGCGCATCGAGGCAGCGTTGAATAAACCAGGTTTGATAGTCAACCGGATAGTACGACCACGTGCCGCCGAGGATCAATAGTTCGATCTTGTCAGTTGAGTGGCCGATATTTTCCAGCGCGCGAATTCGACTGGCCGTGGTGTCATACGGATCGAAGCGGTGATACTCGGCGCGGATCGCGCCCGGTTCGTCGGCCAGGTAACTCTTGGGCATGCGCACATCGGTCGGGCAGAAGATGCATTCTCCCGGACAGGGGAAAGGCTTGGTCAGCACCGTCACCGTCGCCACACCGGAGATCGTGCGCGTCGGCTTCATCTGCAAGCGGCGCAGCAATTCAGGATCGAACGACCGGCGGCCCTGATCACAAAATTGACGGTAGGCCAGGACGAGTTGATCTTTGGAGAACTGGCCGCGCGCGCGCGGATAGCGGCGCAGCAATTGCGCCATGTCTTTGGGGCGGACTGAATCCAACGCAGCCACCGCTTCAATCAGCCGCAGCAGCTGCGCCTCTTCATCGGCCGTGACCTGCCATTGATGTTTGGTATGCCACTCGGCAGTGCGCATGGAAAACCTGTTGCGGGGTGCGTCACTCGCTCGCACCCCGCACGACGTTTCTCATCAGTCAACGAATCGATACTTGATCAGCGTCCAGGCAGCGACCGGACCATCGCGCCACGAGATTTTCTTGCCTTCGTCGTACTCGCGTCCATAATACGAGATCGGCACTTCAAAGATGCGGTGTCCGCGCTTGAGCACCTTGGCCGTAATCTCCGGTTCCAGCTCGAAACGCTTCGAGCGCAGCGGAATGCCTTTGATCACGTCGGCCCGAAAAACTTTATAGCACGTTTCCATGTCGCTCAAGATGGCGTTGTACAGCACATTGGTTAACAGCGTTAGAAACTTGTTGCCCAGCATGTGCCAGAACATCATCGCTGTGCGCGGGCCGAGAAAACGACTGCCATAGACCACTTTAACGCGGCCTTCGACGATGGGGCGGATCAACACCGGATAATCGCGCGGATCATATTCCAGATCGGCATCTTGAATCAAAATGATGTCGCCCGTGGCCCGATCAATGCCCGTGCGGACAGCGGCGCCTTTGCCGCCATTCCTTTCGCGATAGATCACCGTCGTGCCGGGCTGATTCTCTTCGGCTTTCAACTTCTCGCGCGAGCCATCGGTTGAGCCATCGTCGACGATGATGAGCTCATCGACGATACCGACCGCGCGCACTTGCTTCAGAATCTCTTCAATCGTCTGCACTTCATTGTAGACCGGAATGATTACGGATAGTTTCATCATGCTCGCTTTCCGATTGGGGATCGGGCAACTGGTCAACGAGTCGATGGGTCGATGGGGCAACTGATTGACCAGTTGCCCAGTTGCCCAGTTACCAATTGCCCAATCCCCAGTTGCCGGTTGACTACCTGCTCAGTTGGATTATAATCACAACATCAAACGCGGGTGTAGCGCAGTGGTAGCGCAAGTGCTTCCCAAGCACTGGGCCGTGGGTTCGAATCCCATCACCCGCTCTGGTTTTTGATTGGGGCATTATACCGCAAGACCTGCGGATGAGTATCGGGTATTAATGCTCCACGCGGCATAGAGGTTTCATGCACTGCCGCACATCATGCCTGAGAGGAAACTCATGACAACGGCCACGCTTGAACGCTATATTCCCCTGCCCCAAGCGGCTAAACACCTCAAGGTCAGCGCCGCGTCGTTGCAACGCCTGATCGAATCAGGTAAGATACGCGCAGCTTTGTTATCTGATGGAGTGATCGTCGTGAGCAAACAGAGCGCCGAGCAAGCAGCGAACTATGAGCAGATCAACGAACAACTGCGTGCTATCCGACGTGAAGACTTCAGGAAGTTACATGGACAGCCTATCCCAATTACCGAGGCCACAAAGAAATATCAAATACTTGACACGACGATCCGCGAATGGGTTAAGCGTGGCTTCATCGCTGTTCTTGAATCCGGCTATGGAAAAAAGATAGATGAAGGAGATGTTGCATATTGCGCTAAAGTGTATCATACGCGCAAATTCGGCGGTAGTTTGTCCGGTGCTCCGCTGTTCGATAAAGATGGTAATCCGAACCTTCTGAAGTATCCTCAATTATCCGAGTATCGTCGGAAGAAAAAGACCGGCCCGCTCAAATAAATAACTAACAATATGCTTCTACTGCACAAACGGCCCTAAAAGGGCCGTTTGTTTTCACTAATATTCGGGATATTATTTTTCCACTTGACAAAGTTCCGAATTCTGTGCTACACTATACCACGATCGTGTAGCACAGATCGCTAACAACCAAACAAAAAAGAGCAGCCGCGAGTGCGATTCGGGCTGCCCTTCTCAAAAGCATGATCCCCGCCAGGCTCGATCCCCAGCGGGGACAGTGCACAAGCAGAGGTAGCTGCTCATGCAGAACCATTCTAGCATAAGCCCCTGCCCAAACAAGGGGCTTTTTCATATCGCATTCTGTTTCCGCGCCATGTGCGGACCCGCCTCACCGAGCGCGGCGGCGATCGCCAGTCGATCGTGCAGCGCCTTCAGACGGCGAGGCGTCAACATCAAAACTTACGCGGGGACTGGGCGTTGATCGCCCTGAGTCCCGTTATTGTTGCCGAGTTCCGGTCGACCGGGATCGTCGTGCAGACCGTGCTGGAGCCGGGTATGCCGCTGCGGCCCGGCACGCCGACGATGTGGGCGTAGCATGATGGCCGTCTACCTGCTGCACTTTGATAAGGCCATCCCGCACGGGACATAGGCTGGCACGCAGCACTATCTCGGCTTCGCCCATGATGTCGCAACGCGCGTTGGCGAGCATCGACGTGGTGAAGGCGCGCGATTGACACAAGTCTTGGCGGAGCGCGGCATCACCTTCACGGTAGCACGAGTCTGGGAGGGCGATCGATCGCTAGAGCGACAACTCCGCCTGGCGGCCCACCGACCTTCCAGTGAAAGGTCGGGCATGGGCAAGCGGCGACACTCACCCAAACGGCTATGTCCAATCTGTCAAAAGACAACCTGGCAATGAATTCTGCACTTCCCGGTACACCACTTGACATCCCGGTTCCCCCGCAGCTAGAAGCCACCGTCGAAGTATCGCGCCTCGCCGCGATACTTCGCGATGTACTGGCTAGTGGCTGGTGACGAAGCGATGGTCAGCGACGGCCGTGTCACTCACGACGGCTGCTGGTCCCTGGGACGCCCCCCACGCTCCGCCGGAGCGTGGGACAGGGTGTGGGGCTATCAAGCC
>JADGQE010000162.1 GCA_017882055.1 Thermoflexales bacterium | reverse complement strand
AATTGTCCCTGCGCCAACCGCAAATCATTGAAGCGACCAGTTTACTCATCACGCTTCCGCCCTGGCAGCGATCGATCGCGCGGCTGTTTGTCAATCCATACTATTTTCGTTTCAACACCGAATTGGAATTAAGGGTGGATGTGGGACAACTCCACACCGTCGAACGCGGCCCGGCGTTGTATGAGATCATGATCCTAACGTAACGTGAGTTCGGAATGACGAATTGAAGATCATGTAAACAGCCGGGCGCCCGTCATTCCGTCAGCATCGTGCAACAGGTGATATTCGAAGAGATCCGATGTGTCGCCGATCGTAAGCGTGTAACTGTGCGGGCCGGGCCGGATCGGATCGATAGGGTAAGCCCGTCTCACCTGCGCGGTCTAATCCCACAGCGTGTCCATTATCCCGGTTTGACAGGCTGCGCTGGTGATGGCGGCTGCCGTCCCAGAAACTCATCCGGTCTGCATCTTGTCAAAACTTTGCCGCTATGCTATAATTTCGGCTGCAGTTCAGTTTAGACGTGGTCGAAGAAAGTGGGCAACCCCCACTTTTCTGTTTCTTAGGCAGATCGTTCCGTATGGAACGTATTGCCTCTGTCGGGCGACCGCAAGGGCTTGCCCTTACCGTAGCGGCCTGGTGTATCATAGGGACTACCCATCTCAGGAGTGGCGGAAGAAAAATGAAGAGTGAGTTCCTACTCGCCTTTAATCAAATCTGCAGCGAGCGCAACCTGCCCAAGGAAATCGTCCTTGAGGCGCTGACGACCGCGCTGGTCAGCGCCTATCGGCGCAACATCAACGCGTCCAGCGCCCAGAACGTGACCGCCGTCATCGACGGCACCACCGGTGGGGGCCATATCTACGCCGAAAAAGAAGTGACCGAGGTCGTTCAAGACGAACGCACCGAAGTGTCATTGGAAGATGCGCGCAAGGTTGTGCCAGACGCCAAGCTGGGCGACATGGTCATGGTCGAATCGACGCCCGAAGGTTTTGGTCGCATCGCCGCGCAGACAGCCAAGCAAGTCATCTTGCAGCGTATCCGCGAGGCCGAACGGGATGCGCAGTACAATCTGTACGCCGAGCGCGAAGGCGAGATCATCAACGGCGTCGTGCAGAGCGTCGGCGGACAGGGCATCACGTTGAACCTGGGCCGCACCGAAGCCCTGCTGCCCAAGAAAGAGCAAGTGCCGGGCGAGCGCTATCAACTGCATCAGCGGCTGCGCGCCTACGTCATGGAAGTGCGCAAGAGCAGCCGCGGTCCGCAGATCATCGTCAGCCGCGGGCACAAGAACATGTTGCGTCGCTTGCTCGAACTGGAAGTGCCCGAAATTTTCAGTGGCACCGTCGAGATCAAATCCATCGCGCGCGAAGCCGGCGCCCGATCGAAGATCGCCGTCGCCGCCGTGCAGGCCGGCATCGATCCGGTCGGCGCTTGCGTCGGGATGCGCGGCGTCCGGATCCAATCGATCGTCAACGAACTCGGCGGCGAAAAGATCGACGTGATCGAGTGGAGCGACGATTCGGCCACTTACATTCAGAAGGCTTTATCACCCGCCCGCGTGCTGACCGTCCATCCTGACGACGATCCGAAGGAAGGCAAGATCGCGCTCGTCGTCGTGCCCGACGATCAACTTTCGCTGGCGATTGGCCGCGAAGGCCAGAACGCGCGCCTGGCGGCGAAGCTGACCAACTGGCGCATCGACATCAAAGGCGCGACCGAGTCGGCGCGTGAAGCACTCTCGCATCTCACCGCTCCTTCGGCTGGGCCTGATCCCATTGGCCCCACGCCCGCCATGATCAGCATCGCGCAGACCGCCCTGCAGCGCCACGCCGAACAGCAATTGCCCTGGAATACGGAAGAACTGCAAGCGCTCAAACAAGTGATCGATGGCGCGCACCGCATCGCCCTCGCGCGCAAGCAGGTCGAGCGTGAAAAGGCCAAAGCCATTGCCCTGGCCGAACGCGCCGTCAAGGTTCAAGAAGAAACAGCCGAGGCCGCTCGCCAGGAGACCGTCAACGCTTACAAGGCCCGCATTCCGCTGGCGGCCTATGAAACCGCGCTGGCCGATCTGGGCCTGAGCGCGCGCGTGCTCAGTCACATGGAGAAGTCCGGCATCGAGCATGTCGGCCAGATACACGAACGCCTGGCCGTCAGCGACGAAGCCATGTTGTCCATCGACGGCATCGGGCCTAAGGGTCTGGCCGAAATCAAGCAGGCGATTGAAGACAAGGGCCTCGGCTTGATCGCCCTGCCCGAACCGACCGCTGTGCCAGTCGTTCCTGAGCAAGCAGCCGCGGAAGTTGCGCCTGCGGCTGAGGTCACGGCGCAGATTGAAGCGCAGCCGCAGCCTGTTGCCGAAGAGAAACCAGTCGAAGCGGCCACGGCACAACCCGTTGCGCCACTTGCCGTACCGGTGGTCGCCGTGCTCGAAGGCGAAGAAGAAGACGAAGACGAAGTGGACAAAAAGACCGGCAAGAAGAAGGGCAAGCGCAAAGATCGCACGCTGGTGCTGGACGAGAAGACCGGCCAGGTCGTGGCGAAGAAACAGCGCAAGTCCGGTCGAGAAAAAGACCTCTTCGATCTGGTGGACGAGGAATTCTGATAGTAATCAGTGATCAGTGATCAGTCCGCTGAACCCTGACAACTGAGCACTGAAGGCCATCAGTCGCATGACGGGCAAGTATACGCAACGCGCACAGCGAACTTGTGATTAGAGGCCATCAGTCGCATGACGGGCAAGTATACGCAACGCGCACAGCGAACTTGTGATTAGAGGCCATCAGTCGCATGACGGGCAAGCATATTCCACAGCGAACCTGTATCGGCTGCCGTGAAGTGCAGGGCAAGCGCCAGCTGGTGCGCGTCGTTCGTCAGGCCGATGGGCACGCCCGCATCGACCTCACGGGCAAGCAGCCAGGGCGTGGCGCGTATGTGCATGTAAAACCTGCGTGCTGGCAAGCGGCTTTGGCCGGAGGGCGGCTGGCTCACGCACTGAAAATGTCGAATTTAAGTGATGATGATCGGGCTGAGCTGCAAGCATATGCCGCAGCGCTTCCGATAGAAGATGAAACCGAAACATAGTACTGTGACCGACGTAATCGATCCCCCTTAACCTCGCCGCCGCCCGTGCAGTGCCGCACTCTCCAGCCTGCCCTGCGCCAGCGAGAACTCAAGGTCGGATCAGAAACTCCGATGAGCTCGCCGGTCACAGGTGGAGGTGTGGTATGGCAGAATCAGGCAAGACTCCCACGGTTGTCGAAATCCCCAGCATGTTGAGCGTGCGCGATCTGGCCGTACGCGTCAAAGTCAGTCCCATCAACATCATCCGCGAGTTGATGAATAACGGCGTGATGGCCAGCATCAATCAGCAGATCGATTTTGAAACCGCCGCCATCGTTTTGCAGGGCCTGGGCTTCGAGCCGCGCGAAGAAAAGCACGTGGAAGAAGCCACGCCCGAAGATCTATCCGGCACGTTGTGGCAGCGGCTGTACGCCAGGGAAGACCCGGCCAGGCTCAAGCCCCGACCGCCTGTCGTCACCGTCATGGGCCACGTCGATCATGGCAAGACCTCGCTGCTGGACGCGATCCGCCACACCGACGTCGTAGCCGGTGAAGCCGGCGGCATCACCCAGCACATTGGCGCCTACCAGGTCGAGCACAACGGGCGCAAGATCACATTCCTCGACACGCCCGGCCACGAAGCCTTCACCGCGATGCGCGCCCGCGGCGCACAGGCCACCGACATTGCCATCCTGGTCGTCGCCGCCGACGATAGTGTGATGCCGCAAACTAAAGAAGCCATTGCCCACGCCCACGCCGCGCACGTGCCCATCATTGTGGCGCTAAACAAAATCGACAGGGCCAACGCCAATCCCGAACGCGTTAAGAAAGACTTGCATACGGCCGGCGTCGTCATCGACGAATACGGCGGTGATGTGTTGTGTGTACTCGTTTCAGCCAAGCAGAAGAAAGGCATCGACGATCTGCTCGAAGCGATTTTGCTGGTCGCCGACTCACGCGACATCAAAGCCAACCCCGATCGATTGGCGGTGGGCACGGTGATCGAAGGCCGCCTCGATAAATCGCTCGGCCCGGTGGCGACGGTGATGGTGCAGAACGGCACGTTGAAAGTCGGCGATGGCCTGGTCCTGGGTAACATCGCCGGACGTGTCCGCACCATGCATGACAGCAAAGGCAAGCCCATTCAACAAGCCTTGCCATCGACACCGGCCGTGGTTTCAGGTCTGGGCGGCGTACCGGATGCCGGCGATCAATTTGAAGCCGTCAAGGACGAAAAGACCGCCAAAGTGATCGTGGCCGAGCGGATCAGTGCGCGGGCCTCAGACAAGACGATACGCAAGACACTGACCCTGGCCGATCTGTTCAATCGCGTGCAGGCGGGCGAAGTGAAAGAACTGCCCATTATCCTGAAGGCCGACGTGCAGGGATCGATTGAACCGATCGTGAATCAGCTGGAGAAGTTGAGCAACGATCAAGTCAAGATCAAAATGCTGCAGACGGGCAACGGCACGATCGGCGAAAACGATGTCCAGCTCGCCATCGCCTCGGGCGCCATCGTCATCGGCTTCAACGTCGACGCCGATGGACCGGCCAGGCGCCTGGCCGATTCGGAAAGCGTGGACATTCGCAAGTACGACATCATTTACAAGCTGACCGACGACATTCAAAAAGCCATGACGGGCATGCTCGAGCCGGTTTACAGAGAAGTCATTCTCGGCGTGGCTGAGGTGCGGCAGACCTTCAAGATCAAAGGCACTGGCACCATCGCCGGCTGCATCATCCGTGAAGGCGTCGCTCAACGCAACGCCAGCGCCCGCCTCAAGCGCGACGGCCAGGTGCTCCATGAAAGCGGCTTGTCGTCGCTCAAGCATTTGACCGAAGACGTGAAAGAAGTCAAGACCGGCTTCGAGTGCGGCATCGCTCTGGCCAATTTCCAGGAATACAAAAAGGGCGACCTGATCGAGTTTTACACCAAAGAGAAAGTGCAGTAGTAGTGATTGAACCACGGCGGGCACGGCGTTCACAGCGCGATAGAATTCTGTGTTCTGCGCAGGCCCGCAGTTTGAACGAGTACTCTGAGCCAGTGGAATCAATCATACCAAACGGTGGTAAGCCATGCCGACTCATCGACAACAACGCGTGGCCGAGCAGATCAAAATCGAAATCGGCCAGCTCATCGAACACCAGGTCAACGATCCGCGTCTCAACCTGGTCAGCGTCACCGATGTGACCATCTCGGCCGACCTGCGCGAGGCCAATGTCTTTGTCAGCGCGCTCGCCGGCGAAGCGGCCAGCACGGACGTTTTGGCCGGGCTGGAACACGCTCGTGGTTTTCTGAAGCGCGGCCTGGCCCAACGCATGCAGCTGCGCGTCGTGCCCAACCTGCACTTTCACTGGGACAAGTCGCTGGAAACCGGCGATCGCATTTCACGCCTGATCGATCAGATCGAGGATCACGCCGAGGGATAACGCATGACCATCCCCCTGCCCGCTGCACCTGCGCCAACCGAATGCGACGCCATCATCGATCACCTCCGCGGCGCGCAAACACTGTTGCTGATTACCCACCTCGCACCAGATAGCGACGCCATCGGCGGCTTGCTCGGATTGACCCATGCGCTGCGCCAGATCGGCAAGACGGTTACGCCCGCGTGCAGTGATCCCGTCTTCGATCGATTCGACGGGCTGCCCGGCCAGGCCGGCATCGTCCAGCGAACCAGCGATCGCTTCGATCTCGTCATCGCCCTGGATTGCGGCGACGAAGGCCGCCTGGGCAAAATCTGGCTCGATTTACCCGATCCAAAACCTACGCTACTCAACATCGATCATCACGTTACCAATACGCGCTTCGGCCTCATCAATTGGATCGATCTGAAGGCCACTGCCACTTCTGAAATGCTGCTGGAGTTGATCGATCGCCTTGGCGTTGCGCTTACGCCCGGCGTTGTTCTCACGCCCGATATTGCTTTCTGTCTGTTGACGGGCATCGTCGGCGACACCCTCGGCTTTCGCACACCGCACACCACACCGCGCTCGCTGGAATTCGCCATGCGCTTAATGCAAGCCGGCGCGCCGCTGGCCGAAATTATGGAACAGCAATTCAATCGCCGCCCGCTCGCGCTGATCACGCTGTGGGGCAAAGCCCTCACGACATTGAAGATCAAGGATCGCGTTGCGTACGTCACCATTACCAGAGCGATGCGCGCTTCGGTCGGTTACTCCGGCAGCAGCGACATCAGCCTATCGAGTTTTCTAGTCAGCGCCAACGAAGCCGATCGATCGGCGGTGCTGGTGGAAAAAGATGATGGCCGAATCGATCTCAGCCTGCGCGCCAAAACCGGCCACAATGTTTCAAAGGCAGCGGCGGCACTCGGTGGCGGCGGGCATCCGCTGGCTTCCGGATCGACGCTTGACGGACCGCTCAATGATGCAGTGAAGCGCGTGCTTGAAGCATTGAAACAAAATACGTGATTGACCAATCGACCCATTGACTACTTCCGGCATTCTCATCATCAACAAACCCGGCGGCCTCACCTCGCACGATGTTGTCAGGCGAGTACGGCGTGCGCTTAAAGTGCGACAGGTCGGCCATGCCGGCACGCTCGATCCGATGGCAACCGGCGTGTTGGTTGTTTGCATCGGGCAGGCTACGCGCATCAGCGAATACTTGCTCGGCCACGACAAAGCCTATCGCGCCGCAATTCGACTGGGCCTTGAGACCGATACGTATGATGCCGATGGGCAAGTGACCGAAACGCGTGAAGTTGATGTCGACGAAGCAACTATTGGAACTGCCCTGGCTAGCTTCGTCGGCAATATTCAGCAAGTACCGCCGATGTACTCAGCCATCAAGCGCGAGGGCAAAAAACTGTACGAGTTGGCCCGCGACGGCATCGAAGTGGAACGACCCGCTCGGCCGGTGACCATCTACTCGATCGACTTGATCGATTTTCGATCGCCTGATCTGACCATCGACGTGCGCTGTTCGGCGGGAACGTACATTCGATCTTTGGCGCATGATCTTGGCGCGAAGCTCAATACGGGCGCGCACTTGATCGCGCTTCAGCGAACGGCGTCTGGCCCATTCACCCTGGCCGATGCGATTGGGCTAAGCGAATTTGAAGCAGCCGTGCGCGAGGATCAACATCCATCACACATTCGCTCGATCGATGAAGCACTGAGCGATTGGCCGCTTGTCACGCTAAATGATTCGGATCGTACCCGCGCCATCACCGGCGGACCGATCGAATCGCTGCAGATGGCGGGCATGCGCTGCCGTGCGCACGACTATCACGGTAACTTAATCGCGCTGCTGATTTTCGATCAAAAGAAAAAATGGTGGCGGGCAGAGAAAGTGCTGGCAATGACCAATGACCAATGACCACTGCAATCGGCTCAACGATCTCACTAACGTACTAACCAACCATGCGACTGATCCACGATCTTAAAGACGCCGACTTAACCGAAGAATCCGTTATCACGCTTGGCTCATTTGATGGGCTGCATCGCGGCCATCAGGCTTTGATCGCCGATGTGCGCGAATCGGCCTTAAACAGCCGCCGCGCCTCGGTGGTCGTCACGTTCTTTCCGCATCCGAGTGTGGTGTTAGGCCGGGTGCAGTCTTTCTATTTGACTTCGCCGGAAGAGAAGCTCGTTCAAATCAATCAGACCGGCGTCGATTTGATGGCGGTGCTTCCGTTTACGCGCGAGACGGCGCAGATTCGGGCTGCCGATTTTGTCGACGGGCTGATCGAGCAGCTGCACATGCGCGAGATGTGGATCGGCCACGACTTTGCACTGGGCCACAACCGTGAAGGCACCGCCGAATTTCTGACGCAGTTAGGCCGCGAACGCGGCTTCACGGTACGCACCATCGAGCCACTGACCAACGACGGCGAGCTCATCAGCAGCAGCAATATACGTGGCGCGTTACGCAGCAGCGATGTAGCCCACGCGGCGCGACTGTTAGGACGCCCGTTTCGATTGAGCGGCCAGGTCAAGCACAGCGACGGGCGCGGACGAACGATCGGTGTGCCGACGGCCAACCTCGACGTATGGCCCGAACACGCGCTTCCGGCGAACGGCGTGTATGCCTGTCGAGCGTGGGTCGGCCATTTGTCGCATCCGGCCGCCGTCAACATCGGCACACGCCCGACGGTCACACAGGAAACACAGCGAACCATCGAAGCGCATCTGCTCGACTTCGATCAGGACATCTACGGTCTGAGTGTCGCGCTCGATTTTGTCGACTACTTGCGCGGTGAGCAAAAATTCTCCGGCATTGATACGCTCGTCGCACAAATCAGGCAGGACATTGACGCAACGAAGATGCGGTTAGCGAACAGGTAATGCTTAATGCACAATGCTTATAGCAAATTCCAGTTTCGTTTACGGTCGTGTCATTCCGAGCGTAGCGACGCCTGGCGGCCCAGGCCATGTCCCGTGCCATGCACGGGTGGCCCGCCA
>JADGQE010000161.1 GCA_017882055.1 Thermoflexales bacterium | reverse complement strand
GGCGCCGAGCAGGTAGCTGTAGTGCGAGTTGCCCACTTCGAGTGCCTGCACGTCGTTGGCGGTGATCAGATCGAGGAAAGCAGCCGCGTTCGGTCCGCTGGCATCGCACACCCCCATGTGGCTCACATCGAATAGACCGGCCGCCTGGCGAGTGGCCTTGTGTTCTTCCATCACGCTGCTGTACCAGACCGGCATTTCCCAGCCGGCGAAGGGCACCATGCGCGCGCCCATCTTTTTGTGGGTGTCATTGAGCGTCGTCTTCTTGACCGGCGCGGCGTGATCTTCAACCCACGCAAACTCAGGCAGCGCCACGGTTTCGGCGGTGATGGCAGTGTGACCGATGAAGTACGGTTTGTAAACAGCCAGCGCATCATGCAGATCGCTGGGGAGTTTGCCCGGCGGCTTCGCGTCGGCGTTGTACTTCACGGCTACCGGCCCGCCGAGTTTCATATAGGGATCGTTGTCGAAGGCCACGTAGCCATCAGATAGATCACGCAGCCAGGCGGCCACCCGCGCTGCGTTCTTGCCGGGCAGCGCCAGCTGATACGATCGGGTGTTCACGCGCGTCAACGTCGCCGCGCTCATGACGGCGCCGTCTTTTTCAAGCAGGAAAGTGGGCTGCGTAGCGCCGTCTTTCAATAAGTCAACGTTGTTGGTGGTGGCGGCTTGCAACAGGCCGTGCGCCTGATCGCCGCTTACCTCAAACACGATGGTGGCATCCGGATATTTGTCGTTGAGTGACCAGTAATGCGGATAGCCAAATCGTCCATTCGGTAAGTCGTTGCCCGCTTGCGAAATCAATTCGGCAACAGCCAGCTTGGCTTGTTCCAACGTCTCGAAATCCACTTTGGCGCGATAGGCTTCGCCGCCGCCTTTGGTGTCATAGGTGTAGGGAAGGCAGGCTTTGAGCAGGTTCGCAATGATTACACCCAGCCGCCCGGTCTCGGCTTCGGTGAAGCCGCGCTGTGTAATCCACGATGTGCCCAGACGTACGCCCGAGGCCGAGCCTGCACCGGCATCACCTGGGATGGTATTGCGATTGGTGACCATGCCGGCGAGATCGAGAATGCGCGCGGCGGGATCGCCCATCAGCGGTGTGCCGTCTGCGCCTGTGATCGATTTGCAATCGATCACGAGCAGGTGCGAATTGGTGCCGCCGTAAGCAATGCGAATGCCATGCTCGCTGAGCACCTTAGCCAGATGCGCGGCGTTCTTCACGGTTTGATGCTGCAACTGTTTGAACTGTTCGGTGCGAGCGAGTTTGAAGGCTACGGCCAGCGCGGCGATGGTGTTGACGTGCGGCCCGCCTTGTTCGCCGGGGAACACCGCCCGATCGATCTTGCGGCTGAGCGCTTCGTCGAGCGTGATGATGCACGCGCCGCGCGGTCCGTCGAGCGTCTTGTGAGTGGTGAAGGTGATCACGTGCGCCAGGCCGAGCGGGCTGGGAAAGGCTCCGGCAATGATCAAACCGGACACGTGCGATACATCGGCCAACAGATAGGCTCCGACTTCGTCCGCGATCTCGCGGAATTTTTTCCAATCAGGCGCGTAAGGATACGACGTGTAACCGGCGATGATCATCCTGGGCTTATGCTGCAACGCCAGTTCGCGGATTTTGTCGTAGTTCAGCAGCTCAGTTTCCGGATCGACATCATACGCGACGATGTTGTAGTGCTTGCCCGATCGATTCACGGGCGAGCCGTGGGTCAGATGTCCGCCGGCCACGAGCGACAGGCCCATGACGGTCTCGCCGGGCTTGACCAGCGCTTCGTACACGGCGTTGTTGGCGGGCGCACCGGATAACGGCTGAACGTTGACGAAGATGCGGCCGGGACCGATCAGAGGTGTGGCAAAAGCTTCGGCGCAGCGGCGGCGCGCTAAGGCTTCGACGATGTCGGCATATTCGACGCCTTTGTAATAGCGCGGATCGCCGTAGCGGCGGTAATAGCCCAGCTGCTCGTCGTAGTCGAGGATCTCATCTTCCGTCATGCGGCGCGTGCGTGGATCAGGATAGCCCTCGGCATAGACGTTTTGGAACGGCGACATCAAGGCTTCACGCACGGCCTGCGGCGCGGCCGACTCGCTGGGGATCAGGATCAATTTGTGAACCTGGCGGGCCACTTCATGGTCAATCAATTCGGCCACCGCCGGATCGATCTCACGCAGATCGCCGCGAAATAGCCAGTCCTTCATCAATTCGGACATGGTGACTCCTTGGGAGGATTTCCGACTCGTCGGGCGTAGGACAAGTTGAAGTTTGAAGATTGCATCGAGCCTATTGTAACACCAGCGGTGAGGCGGGTCAACGGAATCGAGGCGTATGAGTATAACGCAAAAGTGTTGGTGACTTTTCAGTTGCTCCCGCCGCTGCCTTCGGCGTGTAAATCCGGCGTCTGGAGCGATGGATTTACAATCCATCGCGAGCACTACCGGCAACTACCGCCCAACAGTTTTGCTGTATACCCGAAGCGTATCGATCGGGGCGCAGCTTTGCCAGGAAGATTGATCGTCTTATCGATTTGGTGTTACACTTATAGCAAGCAATCCGCGGAGCACGCGGCCGATATGATCGAACGAAGGAGAAACCATTCATGCCTGATCTTCAAGCCTTGACTTGTCCGAATTGCGGCGCGGCACTCACTGCTACGGGCAATGAAACCGAAATCAAGTGCCAGTATTGTGGCACACTGGTGCTTGTGCCCAACCAGAATTCAGCGCCGCAGTTTGTTGCACCGCAGCAAGTCATCATCACTGCGCCCATGCCCGGCTACAGCTCAGGCGGCGTGTCACGCGCGGGCTGTATTTTGCCGATCGTTATCTTCGGCGTGATTCTGGCCGTCGCCGGCGTGATTGTTTCAGCCGTGATGAGCTCGGTCTCAACGGTAACGTCTTCGGCTTTTGGACAACTGACCCAGATCCAGACGATCGTTCCGGCGTTTGGTCAGGCCTTCGAAGCGACTGCGGCTCCTCGCATGACTGAGGCCCCGCCGCCGACGCCCGCGCCGACACGAACGTCCACGCCTGCACCCACGCCTCTGCCGACTGCGCCTGCCTATTCGAAGCTCGTTGTGCGCGACGATTTTTCCGACAAGTCGAGCGGCTGGGATCGAACGAATAGCAACGGCAACAGCATGGACTATGCCCAAAACGGCTATCTCATCTCGATTGGCAGTGCGGGCGACGGCGAAACGAGTTGGATCAAAGATGGATTTAAAGACGTCAGTGTCGAGGTCGATGCACAGGAGACATCGGGCGGCGGATGGATGGGCGTGATGTGCCGTGTTCGACAGGGAGCGGGCGGCTATAGTTTTGAGATCGATGATTCGGACGGCCTGTATGCCATCTACCGCTACAAATTTAGCCCGAGCGGCGATACATCCATGCGGTTGAAGCAAGGCCCACTGGATCCTAATCTGTTTGATGCCAGTGGCAGCAATCAGCTGCGAGGCGACTGTATCGGCAAAACATTGACGTTGGTGATCAATGGGCATACTATTGACCAGGCGACGGACAGCACTTTTAGCGCAGGTGGAGTCGGGTTGCTGGCTGTTTCCTTTACCGATACGGGCAACGGCCTGGATGCGCTGTTTAAGAACTTCACGGTTAAATCGCCGTGAGCGCGAACTAGCGATATGGATTGAAAGCAAAACCGCCGATCACATCGGCGGTTTGTCTGTGTGGGCGGTATAGGACTCGAACCTACGACCTCCTCTTTGTAAGAGAGGCGCTCTAACCAGCTGAGCTAACCGCCCGTGACGGTGATTATAAGCGGGTCATCCTGATCGGTCAAGGCGCGGGCCAATTGACTTCCTGGCACGGAGAGACGAATGATATGGGTTCACAAACCAGTTACATCCTCAAAATCACGAATCAAAATGTTCCCGGTGACTCACGTCTGGTCGAATTGCTCGACGTGCAGACGCTGCACGATCTGCATAGCGCGATTCAAACAGCGTTTGGCGCTAGCGGCGATTCGCCGTTTTCCTTCTTTCTGAATGGCCGGTCTGATGATGAATCGGCAGAATATGCTGCGCGACTTCAATCGATCGGGCGCGGTGTCAGCCGGACGTTTTTGCGCAGCCTGTCGCTGCAACCCGATCAGGAATTCTCGTACGTCGGTAGCGCGCGTTTTTCAGTGCAGGTTGTGGCCGTTAATGAGGATGCGCCGGGCGGACATTATCCGCGGATTATGGGATCACGTCATGCATCGCCTGTTGCGGAGGGGGAGGTCGTAGACGAAAAAGTGATGACCAGAAAGATCGAAGCAGAGGCGATCGAGGCCAAATCAGAGAAAGAAAAAGAGGAAGAGGAAGAAGGCGAGGACGACGAAGACGATGAGAAGGAAGAGAAGGAGACTGAAGAAGAGGAAGAGACTGAAGAAAAGGAAGAGGCTGAGGAAGGCGAAGAGGACGAGACCGAGGAGGAAGAGGAGGAGAAAGAAGAGTCAGAGGAAGAAGGCGAATCGGAAGAGGAAGTTGAGGAAGAGGACGAGGAAAGCGAAGAGGATGAAGAGGAAGAAGGCGAGGGGGAGGAAAAGGAAGAGGCTGAGGAAGGCGAAGAGACGGAAGAACCTGAGAAATCCGAAGAGGAAACCGAAGAAACTGAGGGTGAAGCCGAAGAGTCTGAAGAAAAAGAAGAACCCGAAGAAGAAGAGAAAGAGGAGGAAGAAAAGGAAGAACCCGAAGAAGAAAAAGAGGAGGAAGGCGAAAAGGAAGAAAAGGAAGAAGCAGAAGAGCCTGAAGAGAAAGAATCAGAGGAACAGGCTGAAGAAAAGCCAGAGGCGGAAGAAGCAGAAGGACCAGAGGAAGAAGAAAAAACCGAGGCTGAAGAATCTGAGCCAGGCGAAGAGGCCCACGCTGCTGAAGAATCGCCAGCCGGGGCAAGTGAGAGCGGCGAAAATCCAGTCGAAGCAGCGGACGCATCGACCGAAAGCGATTCTCAAGTAGAAGCCGAGAGCGAGGCGGCTAATGCTGGGGCAGAAGCCGGGCCAGGCGTTGAAGACAACGTGGTTGTAGAAGCCGCAGGTGATGTCGAAGTTGCTGATGACGCAGAAGCGGGTAATATGGGCGAGGGTGAAGAAGGTGGTGATGCGGGGGAATAGATGAATCGTTTTCAAGCGTCAGGTATATGTAGGTCTTGTCGATCGGATATCGCGTGGATGCATTGTCACTCGGTCATGAGTTAGTGGTACAATCCAGCGGGTAAAAATCCTCAAGACTTTTCAATAATGATCACACGCCCCACTCAATTTTACGACGCCTATATCTTTGATCTGGATGGCACGGTTTATCTCGGCGAGGCGCTTCTGCCGAATGCCTATCAGACCATCCACACGCTTCGCGCAGCCGGCAAACGCACCGTCTTTTTGTCGAACAATCCGACGCACACGCGCTACGCCTACTCCGACAAGCTGGCGCGTCTTGGCTTGCCCACTCCACCCGAAGACATCATCAATTCGTCCGCAGTCATGGTCGATTTTTTGAAGCGAACGTTGCCCAACGCCTGCTTGTTCGTCGTCGGTGAACCACCGTTGCAGGCCGATTTGAGCGCGGCCGGTTTCACCTTTTCCGATGACGCCGCCCGGGTCGATGCGGTCATCGCTTCATTCGATCGGACGTTGGTATACGCCAAACTCCAGATCGCGTTTGATGCGATTCGGGCCGGGGCACGCTTCTTCGCTACCAACGGCGATCGCTATTGCCCGGTGCCGGGGGGCGGTCAGCCGGATGCTGCGGCTGTCATCGCCGCGATCGAAGCCTGCACCAACACCCGGTGTGAGGCCATCGTCGGCAAACCGTCGATTCACATGACCCACGCGGTTCTGAATCTGGTACAATTGCCGCCGGAACGCTGCCTTATAACGGGCGATCGATTGGAGACCGATGTGCAAATGGGTCTCAAGGCTGGTATGGCGACCGCGTTGACGTTGACGGGTGCGACACGTCGCGAAGAGGTCGATACGTCGCTCATCAAACCGACGTATGTCATTCGTGATCTGGGTGACCTGCTGCCCAAGACTGAAGGCAGCGGGCTGAATGAAGTATTCGGGTGAATCCGTATCCAAAGGACCGCGCATGCTTGACTTTCCACATCGCCGCTTTAATCAACTGACCCGTGAATGGGTCCTCGTTTCGCCGCATCGCGCTAAACGTCCCTGGCTGGGTCAAGTTGAAAAGACGCCGCTCCAAAACTTGCCGGCGTATGATTCCACCTGTTATCTGTGCCCCGGCAACGAACGCGCGGGTGGCGTGAAGAACCCAGCTTACCCCGCAACGTTTGTGTTCGACAACGACTTCGCCGCGCTGCTGCCTGACACTCATGCTGCGCCTGAACTGCCCGGTGACTCGCTCTTCGTCGCCGTGCCTGAATCTGGTCTCTGCCGTGTCATTTGTTTTTCACCGCGCCACGATCTGACCTTGCCCGAACTCTCGCAATCCGAGGTTGAAGCCGTGATCGGTACGTGGACGGATCAAACGCGCGAACTGGGTCAGCGTGATTTCATCAATTACGTGCAGGTCTTTGAAAACAAGGGCGCGATGATGGGCTGCTCGAATCCGCATCCGCATAGCCAGGTGTGGGCCACCAGCCACCTCCCCAACGAACCCGCCAAAGAATTAGCCGCGCAAAATCGGCACTGGCTGCAACATCAACACTGCCTGCTGTGTGATTATCTGGCCGAAGAAATTGAAAGCGGCGAGCGCATCGTCGCTTCGAACGAAGCCTTCACGGCGCTGGTGCCCTTCTGGGCAGTGTGGCCGTTCGAAATCTTGCTGCTGTCGCAGCGACACGTCGGCGCGCTGACCGATCTCGAACCGAGTGAGGTCTCAGCCCTGGCCGATCTGATGCGGCGCGTCACGGCCCGCTATGATAACCTGTTCGAGATTTCATTCCCTTACTCGATGGGCTTTCATCAAGCCCCGACGGGGGATCAGCTGCCTGACGGCGAAGCGTGGCATTTTCACGCGCACTTTTACCCGCCGCTGCTGCGATCGGCCACGGTCAAAAAATTCATGGTCGGTTACGAGATGCTGGCGGAAGCGCAGCGCGACCTTACGGCCGAACAGGCCGCCGATCGCTTGCGTGGGTTAAGCGAAGTGCATTACAAGGCGCGCTAGCAGTCTGTCGGAGAACACTTGCAGTATAGCCGCTTGTCGGTGTCGCCCACGAGGGGCTATACTGCCTCTCCGACAGACTGCAAGAGATTTCAATGATTTACAGGATCATTCGCGGCAATACGACGCCGGTCTGCTTATCGTATTTGCCTTTGCGATCTTTGTAGGAAGTCTCGCATTCTTCGTCGGCGACGAAGAACAGCACCTGCGCAATGCCTTCGTTGGCATAAATTTTAGCGGGCAGGGGCGTGGTGTTGCTGATTTCGAGGGTGACGAAACCTTCCCATTCCGGCTCGAAGGGCGTGACGTTGACGATTAAGCCGCAGCGCGCGTAGGTCGATTTGCCCAGGCAGATCGTCAGCACGTTGCGCGGGATGCGGAAGTACTCGATGGTACGGGCGAGCACGAATGAGTTCGGCGGGATGATACACACGTCGCCCGTGAAGTCCACCATCGATTTGGGATCGAAGTGTTTGGGATCGACGATGGCCGAGTAGACATTGGTGAAGATTTTGAACTCGTCGGCCACGCGAATGTCGTAGCCATACGATGACACGCCGTACGAAATGACGTGATTGCTGACTTGCTTCTCGACGAACGGCTCGATCATGCCGTGCTCGAGTGCCATCTTGCGGATCCAGCGATCGGGTTGAATGGTCATGAAGTCTCCTCAATATTGGAAATTGGAAGTTAGAAATTGGAAGTTAGAGTTATAGTGTGCCAGTTTTGAATAAGTTTGTTGAGTTGTTTGGCCACAATCGTGTATTCGTCAATTAATGGTTGCGCGGTTTCCGCAGGAACATATTTCAGCGCGACAGATTGTTCAAGATGCTCAACCATTTCATTGGCCGAACCCATTGATATGCGCCAGAAAGATTTCGCTTTGGCCGGCGTATCCTTGTGACTATAACCTTCCACAATATTGGCTGCGACGGATTTGCAGGCGCGGCGCATTTGATCACATAGGTCATATCGTTCACTGGCCGGAAATGACTCAATCAATTGGTAAATGGGCACAACGAGCTGCCTGGCGCGCTGATAGGTTTCCAGATCGCGATAGCTCTTAATTGGCACCGTACCCCTCCAACATCCAATCTCCGACTTCTAACCTCTACATTGACTCCGGCGTCGTCATCCCCATCAGTTGCAGCGTGCGGGCCAGCGTGATCTTTGCTGCAAGGCACAGTTGCAAGCGGGCGGTCGTTAACTCCAACGCCTCGGCATCGACGACTTTGCAATCGCGATAGAAAGCGCTGAACGTCGAGGCCAGGTCCTGTGCGTAATACGTCAGATGATGCGGCGCGAGATCGCGCACGGCGGTTTCGATGATGAAGGGGAGTTCCAGCATCTTGCGGATCAGCGCCAGTTCGGCGGGATGTGTGAGTAAACGTACATTGGG
>JADGQE010000160.1 GCA_017882055.1 Thermoflexales bacterium | reverse complement strand
GTGCAATCCCGCGCTCGCTCATCGCGCCCTCTTGGCCGATCTGAACGTGGGACTGTTGCTGCCTTGCAATGTCACCGTGTACGAAGAAGGCGACGGTTCCGTCATCACCGCCGTAGACCCGGTGGAAACGCTCGGCGCCCTCAAAGAAGATTCGGTGGCGCATGAGGTTGCTGTGGAAGCCAGAGCCAAGCTGAGGCGTGTGATTGCAGGCCTCAAGTGATCCGGATGAGCGGCTTTTTGACAAGGAGATTAATCTCATGAACGCAACAAACAAGACTGGCCTCGTCATCGCGTTTGTCGTCGTCGTAGCGCTTTTCCTGCTTTTCGGCGGCGGGGCGATGACCGGCGCAACGCTGAACGGCGGCATGATGGGGAGCGGCAGTATGGGCGGAATCAGCTGGATGTGGATACCTGCATTGCTTGCCCTCGGCATCGGCACGGTACTCGGCTGGGCCATCTTCGTGAAAAAGTAAGTTGCCCGACTGTAACCTGAGGAGGTCTAGCATGACTGTCGTTCAATTTCTGGTGTTGTTACTTGTGGCTGCGATCTGTGGCGCGATCGGCCAGGCGCTGGCAGGCTATTCACTCGGCGGTTGTCTGGTGTCCGCCGTGGTGGGCTTCCTCGGCGCGTTTATCGGTCTGTGGCTCGCCCGCGAACTGAAGTTGCCTGAAGTATTTTCCGTTCAAATAGGCGGTGAAGCGTTCCCCATTGTGTGGTCGATCGTAGGCTCATTCCTTTTTGCCCTCATCGTGGGTTTGCTGAGTCGACGTCGACGTTAGGCCTGATGAGTTAACGCCTCACCCGGCATGGGGTTGTGAATAAAGCTAAATCAATTTGCGCGCCCTGGTACATTGTGCCGGCCAATTCCAAGTGGTATCGCGATTTAGTGATTGCTACCGTGCTGGTCGAAACACTGCGCGGATTGAAAATGCGTTATCCGGCGCCGCAAGCGGGACTGGCCGAGGTCGTCATTCATTAAGAGACCCGGGAATTAAGTTGGTCACCGGTATTGAAGTCTGGAATAGAAAAAACCTAAAATAGGAGAGTGGAAAAATGAGCACAAATTCGAGCATACGGAGACAAGCGGGCAACCTTAAACAAGAAGGCAAGCAAGTCATCCGTGGTGCGGCGACTAGCCCGCTGATGGAAAAACTGATACGCCTGGGATACATAGCGCGCGGCCTGGTCTGGGCCGTCATCGGGATCTTGGCCTTTCAGGTGGCCACCGGCACCGGCGGCAAAATCACCGATCAGCAAGGGGCCATCGCCGCTCTGGGCAGCACGCCGTTGGGCCAGGTTTTGCTATATGTGATGCTGGTTGGTTTAATCGGCTATGCTTTGTGGGGGCTGATCCGCGCCGTGATCGATCCGCTGCATGAAGGCCATGACGCCAAAGGCATCGCCCAGCGCGTGGGGTATCTGGTCAGCGGCATCTCTTACGGGTTGCTCGCGCTGGCAACTTATGGCCTCATCACGGCGAAAGCGTCGGCTGCTCGTGGCGGCGCTCAAAACGCCCAAACCCAGCAGACCACGGCGTCGGTCCTGACGCAACCGTGGGGGCCCTGGGTCGTTGCGCTGGTCGCCGTGATCATCATCGGGATAGGCTTGCTCCAGGTCTATACAGGTTTCCGCCGTAACTTCAATCCTCAATTTCAACTTGCCGGGCGCACGGGCAGCGAGCGAAAATGGATCGAGCGCCTGGGACGCTTTGGCACGGTGGCACGCGGCGCAGTCTTCACGCTGATCGGCGTGTTCTTGTTTCAGGCCGCTTACTATCACGATGCCAGCCACGCGCAGGGCATTGATGGAGTTCTGACGGCGTTGTTGCACCAACCCTATGGTCCGTGGCTGTTGGGTATCGTCGCCGCTGGACTCATCGCCTTCGGAATTTATTCGGCCATGATCCGGCGCGTGGTCAGAGCCTAAACGAGAGGCCCAGCCGATATGAACAATACACTCGTCGTACCACTTCAAGGAGAAAACTTGGACAAGCATCCGAACACTAGATTACATACGCCGGGGCTGTTAGCCCGTTGGCCTCTCATCGGTGTGGTGATGGTGGTGCTGGGCGGTCTCCTGTTTGGCGCGATGGCCATCAACCTGGAAACGCACGGGCCGCTGCTGCCAGTCGATGTGCAGGTCGCGAATGACCTGCACACGATCGCTCTGCAGAGCTCGCCCGCCATGCGCGGGATCATGATCTTTGGCTTTTACATGGGCGAACACGTGATCATGGCGATTGGGCTGATCCTGGTCCTGTATTTTCTGTATAAGCGATTCTGGCCGGGACTGTTCATGGTGATCATCGCGTGGGCTGGCGAGGGGACTTTATGGCTGGTGCTCACTCCGCTGTTCAATCGCGCCCGGCCGGTCTTTGACATATCGGTCTGGCACCACATGACCGAGCCGAGTTTCCCCAGCGGGCACAGTATCAGCGCCGTGATGTGTTACGGCCTGCTGGCTTACCTGATCGTGCCGAAGATCTCGTCGCGTTTCTGGAAGGCGGTAGTGATCGTGACGACGGGGCTGGTTATCCTGTACATCGGCTTCAGTCGCATGTTCGTGGGCGATCATTACCTGACGGATGTTCTGGCGGGTTATGGGCTGGGCGTGGCCTGGTCTGGGTTAGTCTATACCCTGGTAGAAGTGATAGCCAGGAAGATAAAGCACAAGACATCTAAGAAGAATCAACCTGCTTGAAGTTTAGACGGCTCATCCGGCTTCGCCGTAGCGATGGCAGCATCCCTAATGCCATCGCTACGGCGTTACGGACCGTAGTTCCGGCATGAGGATGCCGGAACGTCCCGTTCAAGCCCGGAAAACCGTTTAGACTAAAGGGCAACCTACGCTTGATCTAGAGCGGTTTCCAGGTTGATTTACGGTGTCACCCCGAGCGCAGCGAGGGGTCTCTACGACAGTCATAGAGATTCCTCGCTTTGCTCGGAATGACAAACCCGTAAACCAAACTGGAATTTACTCTAGAGCGGTTTCCAGGTTGATTTACGAGAGTGTACTGCGCGGTCATGCCCGCTTTCGCGGGAATGATGGGCCGAGTAGTTGAGTCAAAACTGGGGCAGGCCCGTTGCTGCCCCGCCTATGTCGCGTGTTATTTAGAGGAAGACGCCTAACGTTTGAGCCGATTGTGGTGAGGAATGCCTTCTTGAGCGCGGGCTTCTTCGGTCACGGTTTGGGCGTGAACCGTGGGCCGCACCGGTGAACCACATTTCCTGGCATACATCCTGGTGAACTCTGCCCCTAAAAAGAAAATCTGAGCCGAGTAATAGATCCACAGTAGGATGATAACAAGCGATCCGGCTGCGCCATACGCGGAACCGACGCTGCTGTGCGCCAAATACAAACCAATGGCGTATTTGCCAAGCGTGAACAACACCGCCGTCAACAGTGCGCCCGGCCACACATCGCGCCAGCGTAAATGCACGTCGGGGATTACCTTGAGGATGACGGCAAACACCAGGGTGATCACGCCAAACGAGACGAAAAGATTGATGATCCCTAATAGGCCGGCCGATGACGTAGTCGGGCTGCCGGTTGGGCCATTCAACGCCGAAAGCGCTGTACTGATGATGAGTGACGCTAACAGCAAGAGCCCCAGACCCATTACCAGCAGGAAGGATAAGAACTTCTCCGCCAACAAACGGCGGATCGCACTACCGGTTCGTGCTTGAACTTCCCAGATCGTGTTGAGTGCATCTTGTAATTGGCCAAACGCGCCGGCCGCGCCCAGGATCAATGTGACGATGCCGAAGATCGAAGCCAACAAGCTATCGGTCGGTTTGCGGGCGTTCTCTAACACCGATTGGATCAAGCTGGCCCCTTGTGGGCCGATCATAGCGGTGATCTGTTGCAGCAGCTGCGTCTGAACTTCGACAGGCCCCAATACCTGTCCCGCGACGGCCAACGCGATGATCAAAACCGGCGCCATGGCGAAGACCGCATAGAAGGATAACGCCGCGGCGAGACGTGCCGCCTTATCCTCGTTCCAACTTTGAAACGTTTGCTTGAGAAGGCTTCCAAATTCTTTGATGCTCATGCCGCCCCTACTTGCCGAGGTTTTTCAAATGTCCGCGCCGCGAAACAGACCACAGCCCAATCAATGCCGCTGCCAATCCTACTGCGCCGCCGGTTCGCGCACGATCCGGCCAGGTGGATCGAGTTTCGCCGTCGCTACGTGACCGAATTGAATCACAAGCCCGAGGTCTGGGAGCCAGGCTGGTGCACGCGGCGCGGCATGGCAATGCCCACAGCACCGGACTGATCGGGCGGCTGCGTCAAACGGGTCGCCGCAGCCTTGATCAGAAGTTCGTCATCCCTGAATTGGATTTCGTCACTCCGCTCGGATTCTCGGATGGCTTTCCAGATGTAGTCAATTGCGACTGCATTCATACCGTAGCTCCTCAAGTGTTTGACGTATCGCTGGATCAGATCGATGCCGCGCTCAGCGCCATCATGATAACCGCTTCGCACGCCGGTGACTATCAGCACGCTGCCGAAGAACTTGTAGGCATTGAACGTAAGGCGCTGTCAGTATTTGTCCTACACCGGCCCAAAAGCCCGATTTGAGCGTGCCAATCTAACCCACTCTGGGCTATAATATTGTTAGTCACGTCGTTTCAAGAGCCGCCCACGTTATGCAGCGGCTGTCAGAGAAAGGACGGAGCAGTTCGATGCAGTCCATGCCAGTGCCTGAGTCAGATGAAGAGCAAATTCGTTTTCAAGCCCAACTGCTGAATACGGTGGAGCAGGCCATTCTGGCCGTCGATTTGACGGGCCGCATCATCTTCTGGAACCGGTTTGCCGAGACGTTCTACGGTTGGACAGAAGACGAGGCGCACGGCCGCAATATTGCGGAAGTGTTAGCGGCCCCGCTGCTGATGGAGGCGGCCCGCGCGAACATGGAGCAGCTGCGGCGCGGCGAGAGCTGGTCGGGTGAATTTCTCGTCCAGCGGCGGGATGGCACCCCCTTCACCGCCCAGGTCAGCGCTTCGCTCATTCAGAATGAGCGGCGCACTCTGATCAGCATCATCGGCATTTCACGCAACAGCACGGATCAGCAGCAGCTCCAGGAGGCCAATCGTCTGCTGGCCGAGGTTGGTGCGCTGCTCACCAATGTCGTGGATTACGAAGCGCCGCTCACCACGCTGGCGCAACTCGCCGTGCCGCAGCTCGCCGACTGGTGTGCCGTTCACCTGCTTCAAGCCGATGGCTCGATCGAGCAGGTGGCTTTGGCGCCGGCCGAGACGGCCGCACTGCAAGCGGCCTGCGACTGGCTGCAACACTATCTGCCCCATGACGACGCGGATGGGTTGCCGGCCGTGTTACGCAGCGGCCAACCGAAATTGATCACCGAGGTGGCCTCGGACCGCTGGGCCGCGGCGATCAAATCGTACATGATCGTGCCGCTGATCGTGCACCCGAAAACCCTCGGCGCGATCACCTTCGTAGCGGCGGAATCCGGTCGCCGCTTTGATCTGAACGCCCTGGCCCTGGCTGAGAATCTCGTCAGCCATATCGCCCTCTATCTGGACAAAGCCCGGCTGTATCGCGAGAGTCAACGCCTGAACGCCGAACTGGAACAGCGCGTGAGCGAACGCACCACCGAACTGCGCGCGGCGGTCGCGCAGCTACAACAATCCGAAGCCACGATCCAAACGTTGTTCCGCATCAGCAAACAACTGAACACGACGCTCGCTGTGGACACCATCCTGGACGAGCTGGCGCAAGAAGCCATCCGAATTGTCAACGGCGAAAGCGGGTTCGCGGGGCTGCGGACTGCCAGAGGCATGACCGTCCGCAAGTATTTTCGACAGGGCACAGCCATTCCGTTTGAATACACGTGGACATCGGGACAGGGCATCCCGGGTTGGGTCCTGAAGAATAAAGTCCCGTACGGCACGAGCGACGCGGCCAACGATCCGGTGCTGCAACATGCGCTCGCGATCAACACCGATGTCCGCACAATTATCTGTACGCCGATCCTGAGTTCGTTTGGTGAGGTGCTGGGCTATTTTGATATCCGCAACAAGCAAGGCACCGAGGGCTTCACGCTGGCCGATCAGGATATGCTCATGGCGCTCGCGCCGGCCGCGTCCATCGCCATCCAAAACGCCCTGGCTTATCAGCAGCGCTTGTCGGCCGAAGCCGAGCTCCAGGAGTCGTATGAACGCTTACGCGCGCTGGCGGCCAATCTGGAATTGGTGCGCGAAGAGGAACGGACGCAAATCGCGCGTGAGCTGCATGATCAATTGGGGCAGGCGCTGACGGCCATGAAGTTCGATCTGGCGTGGCTGACCGATCGGCTCGTGAATAAGGATGCCGCGCTTAGCCAGAAGACTAAAGCGGTCACGGTCCAGATGGACACGATGATCAAAACCGTGCGGCGCATCGCGACCGAATTGCGGCCGGGCATGTTGGACGACCTCGGGCTAGCCGCCTCGATCGAATGGCAGGCGCGTGACTTTGAGAAACGCACGGGCATCGTGTGTGAAGTGAGTGCGTCCTCGCCCGACTTATCCCTGCCCCGCGCCCCGTCCCTGGCGCTGTTCCGCATCTTTCAGGAAGCGTTGACGAACGTCGCGCGCCACGCCGGCGCGCAACACATCGAGGTTAGACTGGTCGCCATGCCTGAGGCGTTGACGCTTCAGATTCACGATGATGGGCGGGGGATTCAAGCGGATGAAATCGCCGGCTTGCACTCGCTGGGCCTGCTGGGGATGCGGGAGCGCGCGCAGCGACTGGGCGGCACCTTCGACATTCAGGGCGTGCCCGGCGACGGAACCATCGTCACGGTGTCTGTTCCCGTTAAGCCGAATACATGATTGGGGTAGGGGCGGGGCACATCGTCCCCGCAGCATAACGGAGTGGGACGATGTGCCTCGCCCTTACAATTGGAGAATTTTCATGCTCAGAATTTTATTGGCCGATGATCACGCTGTCGTGCGCCAGGGCGTCAAGCAAATTCTAGCCGAGGCGTTTGCCCAGGCCACTTTTGGCGAGGCTCAAAATGCCCACGAACTGCTGGAGCTGGTCGCCAAAGAGCGCTGGGATATCGCGGTGCTGGATCTGACCATGCCCGGTGGCAATGGTCTGGAAGCGTTGAAACAGATCAAGCATGACCATCCGCAACTGCCGGTGTTGATTCTCAGCATGTATCCAGAAGATCAATATGCGGTGCGGACGATCAGGGCCGGGGCGGCGGGCTATCTGAACAAAGAGAGTGCGCCGGAAGAACTGGTGCAGGCCATCCGCAAAGTCTTGCACGGCGGGGAATACATCAGCGCGTCAGTCGCCGATGAGCTGGTGCTGCACGCGCGGAATGAGGACGATCAGCCGATTCATAAACACCTGTCGGATCGCGAGTATCAGGTGCTGTGTCTGATCGCTTCCGGCAAGGAAGTCAAAGAGATTTCCACCGAATTATCGCTCAGCGCCAAAACGATCAGCACCTACCGCGCGCGGCTGCTGGAGAAGATGAACATGAAGACAAATGCCGAGCTCACCCATTATGCGATGCAGAATGGCCTGGTTTAGCGCGATTTCTCTGGTAACATACCCTCGCCGCTGAGTTTGATCTATGGCTGTTTCGTTGGTCCATTGACCTTAGAGGTCGTGTACGACAAATTACCTGCGTACAGGATTAACGATGTCACTCAAAACGAAATCTACTAACCTCATAAAGACTCCTGAAATACGCTACCAGCCGCTGGCCCGGCCCGTCACCGCGTTTCTCTCTCTGCCGCTGCGTTTCAAAATCACGCTTCCCTACCTTGTAGTGGCTATTCTATTGGCCGGCCTGGCCACGTGGGTTATTACCCAGTCCTTTGTCACCAATCTGCAGGAGCGGTTCAACGTTCAGTTGGTGGACGGTTTTGAAACGGCCAGCACGGAAGTGTTTCAGTCCGAATCCAGGGCGCTCATCGCGGAACGTGCCATCGCGCGCACCGCTGGCGTGGCCGAGGCGGCAGCTGCCAGAGATACCGCCGGCCTCGATGCGCTGGTTCGCCCCCTGGTGGTCAACGCGGGTGCTCCATTGGTGCATGTGCTGGATGCCTCCGGCACACTCATCTACGGGCTGCGCCTGACCCCGGAAGGAAGTGTGCGAGATGAAGCCGTCGATTTTTCTGCGTGGACTCCGGTGCGTCGCGTACTGGCCGGCGAGAGTGACAATCTCGGCGACAAATTCTCCGGTGTGATGGATGGTCCCGGGGGATCCGCGCTATACGTTGCCGGTCCACTTGTCCTGAACGACCAACGGTCAGGCGTGGTGCTGGTCGGTTTTCCGCTGATCACTCTGCTGCCACAAATGATCGCTGACTCTGCTGCCCAGGTCACCCTCTACCGACCAGACGGGCAGGCCGCGTTCAGCACGTTTCCAAAAGGATCGCAAATGCCTGCGTTGACCTCTGAGATACTCGCTTCGGTCAACGTCGAAGGGCCCCACCTCCTACAAAACCGCCTTTGGTCTCTGGGCTCGGACGAATACAACGAAGCGGT
>JADGQE010000008.1 GCA_017882055.1 Thermoflexales bacterium | reverse complement strand
CGGAGTGATGCGTTAGTCTCCATGGATAAAGCCATCGCCGAACGACTGCAAATCGCTTACGCGTGCTGATGCTTCCGGGTTTGATTGCGACTTGAGGACATTCGATGAAACACCTAACCACCTACACCAACAACCACCGCGCCTCCACCCAGGAACTGCTGCAGCAAATCTACGCAGCCATGGACGAAGGCGAGACTGAGTTCGCCATTGAGGCGTCCGGTCAGCATGACATCGGCGGGCCGTTATGGACCGAACAGGGGCAGCCGCTCAAGTTCATGGTCAGCAACCCCGGGCAGCGCGTCGGATCGATGGGGATGCCCGGTACTGAGATCATTGTGGAAGGCCCTGCCCCGGCCGATGTGGGCTGGTTAAATGCGGGAGCGACCATCGTTGTGAAAGGTGATGGCGGCGACACCACGGGACATTGCGCCGCCGATGGCCTCATCTACATCGGCGGACGTGCCGGCACGCGCACCGGTTCTTTGATGAAACATGATCCGGCTTATGCCGCGCCGCAACTCTGGATTCTTAAAAACACCGGGTCATTCTCATTTGAGTTTATGGGCGGCGGGATTGCGGTGGTCTGCGGCTACGACTGCGACGAGTTCGATTCCGTCATCGGCGATCGTGCTTGTCGGGGCATGGTCGGCGGTGTGGTCTATGTCCGTGGCCCCATCAAAGGTTTGCCGGGCAACGTGAAACTGGTCAATAATCTGGTCGAGGAAGACTGGGAGTTCCTAGGCAGCGGCCTGTCCAAATTTCTGGAGGCGATTGGCCGCCCCGAGCTATACGATGAACTACTCGTCCAATGGCCGTGGCACAAGATCATCGCGAAAGGCTATGCCGAACAGAAACAGAGCCGGCAGCGTGATTCCCTGCCCGCCTTCCATGCTCGGCGTTGGATAGCGGGCGGACTCTTTGGCGACGTGTTGACGGATCGGGGTGATGTCGTACCGCTCGTGCCGATCGGTAGTTATCGCTCTTATTCGCCGGTCTGGAACAACGCCGTCTTTGCTGCGCCATGCGAATACGCCTGCCCCAGCGGCATCCCGACCCAGGATCGCATCAACCTGCTGCGCAAAGGCAAGATCCGTGAGGCGCTGGATCTGGTATTGCAATACAATCCGTTCCCCGGCTCAGTCTGCGGTGCAGCTTGCCCAAACCCCTGCATGACGGCCTGCACTCGCCAGACGATCGACTTCGCCGTATTGGCAGGCCCATTGGGCAAGTGCTCGATGGATTTGCCTGCGCCCCACTCTGCTTCGCCGACCGGCAAGAAAATTGCCATTATCGGCTCCGGCGTCGGCGGTCTATCGGCCGCCTGGCAGCTCGCGTTGCGCGGTCATGAAGTAACGATCTTTGAACGCAGCCACGCATTGGGCGGCAAGATGGCGCATGCCATTCCGCACGATCGCTTAGAGAAAGATATCGTGCAAACCGAGATTCGCCGCATCCTGAGCCTGGGTGTCAAGATTGAATACGACTTCGAGATGACGCGCGAAAAATATGAAATATTGCGCGATACGCATGACGGTGTGATCATCGCGATCGGCGCGCACCGCTCGCGGGAACTTTCTTTTCCGGGTTCTGCCCGGACGGTTTCGGCGCTCACTTTCCTCACGAGCGCGAATGCCGGTCAGCCTAGCATCGATCCCGCCGGCAAATCCGTGGTGGTGGTGGGCGCTGGTGATGTGGGCATGGATGCATGTTGCGTGGCCTGGAAGTTGGGAGCACAATCGGTCACAGCCGTGGACATCCAGGAACCGGCCAGCAATAGCCGCGAGCGCGCATCAGCGATGGCCCTGGGCACCGAGATCAGCTGGCCGTGTGTTGTTCGAGAATATCGAGACGGGCAGCTCTTCTTTGAAGAAGGTGAGCCGCTGCCGGCCGATGTGGTGATCGTCTCGATCGGCGAAGTTCCCGCCACCGATTGGGTGCCCGAGAATATCCTGCGGGTCAAAGGTCACTGGCTGGCTGTCGATGAATCCGGGCGCACCCGCGATCCCAAAGTCTTCGCCGTCGGCGATGTGGTCAAACCTGGTCTATTGACTGAAGCCATCGGCGCGGGCCGGCATGCGGCGCTGGCGTTGCATGCCTACATCGCCGATGAGCCATTCGATTTTCCACGCAAACAAGCCATTCCACAAGACCGGCTCAATTTAGCCTATTTCACGCCGCGCCTCAACCAGTGCCCGACCGATCCTCTCTCAGAGGCCGAACGCTGTATCTCCTGTGGAACGTGCCGCGACTGTAACATCTGCGTCTACATCTGCGGCCAGAATGCCATCAACCGCTTCGAACATGCCAACGGCGCTTACGAGTTCCGGGTGGAAGAAGAGCGCTGCATCGGCTGCGGCTTTTGCGCCGCGGCCTGCCCGAGCGGCATCTGGACGATGGTGCCTAACTTGTTGGCCGAAATGGAAAAGGACGGGGTCGCTAAGAGCTAGCCAGTGGCTAAAAGCTAGACACTTAGACTTTATCTGCAATGACAAATTAGGACGCAGATACACGCAGATTCCGCAGATAAATATGGAGAAATCAGCGTACATCTGCGAAATCTGCGTCCCAAAATGCTTGATCAAGAACACCGCCGCTTATTTGGAGTAAGGTCAATAGCTAAAAGCTAGCGCCAGAAATAGAAACCTGGTTTCTTGGGTAGATTCACAAATTCATCAATACATCTTCAATCTGTGTATAAGCCCAATCGAGGTCTTCTTTCTTGATCACGAGCGGCGGCGCAAAACGAATAACGTGCTGATGCGTTTCCTTGCACAACAAACCGCGATCTTTCAACGCCTCGCAGAAACGCCGCGCCCCGCCCGCTTCCGGGTACAACTCGACGCCGATGAACAGGCCGCGCCCGCGCACTTCTTTGATAGATGAACTCTCCAGACGCTGCAGCCGGCCTTTGAAGTATTCGCCCAACTCACGCGATCGCTCAAACAAATCCTCATCGACCAACACCTTCAAGGCTTCACGCGCCACCGCGCACGCCAACGGGCTGCCGCCGAAGGTGCTGCCGTGATCGCCAGGCTCGAACACGCCAAGAATTTCCTTGCTGGATAATACGGCGCTGACCGGATACAACCCGCCGGATAACGCCTTGCCGATGATCACCACATCGGCGCGAATACCTTCCCATTGATGCGCAAACAATTTTCCGGCGCGGCCCAACCCCGACTGGATCTCATCGGCGATAAAGAGCACGTTGTTCCGTTTGCAGATCGCGGCCACTTCGCGCAGATACCCCTCGGGTGGAATGTGAACGCCGGCTTCGCCCTGAATCGGCTCGACCAGGAAAGCAACGGTGTTTGGCGTAATCGCATCCGTCAGCGCCTGCGCATCGCCATACGGAATCGTCTTGAAGCCGGGCGTGAATGGTCCGAAGCCAAAGCGGTATTGCGGCTCAGTGCTCATGCCCGTAATCATAATCGTTCGACCGTGGAAGTTATCCGCACACGCGATAACCTCGGCCTGCCCATGCTCGCCATTCGGCACGCCTTTGACGGTGTAACCCCATTTGCGCGCCGCTTTGATCGCCGTCTCGACGGCTTCCGCGCCAGAGTTCATCGGCAGCATCATCTCGTAGCCGGTGAGTTCGCACAACTCTTTCGCCAGCAGCGGCAGTTGATTGTTGCGGAACGCGCGCGAAGTCAACGCGACCTTGCCCAGTTGATCGATCATGGCTTTGACGATGCGTGGATGATTGTGGCCCTGGTTCACCGCCGAATAGGCCGACAGAAAGTCCAGATATTTCTTGCCGTCCACATCTGTTACCCACGCGCCTTGCGCGCTCTCGATCACCACATCAAGCGGATGATAGTTGTGGGCATTATATTGATTCTCAAGTTCGATGTAGTCCTGGGTATGCATACGCTCCTCCTTGAAGTGCCATCAACCTCGCGAGGGTTGCAACGCTGCTTCAGCCTTGGCCGTACAGCCCACGCAGGACTACACCAAGTACGCGAGAGAACGAAAATGTCATTGCAAGAAGCGACACCTGCACCGCTTCGTGGCAATGACATTCGTTATGCTCATCATGGTGCAACCCCCATTTTTGGGTGGGGTGGCGCGGACAACCGATCAGTTGGCGCGCCACGCGCCATGAATCTTTTTCTAGTTAGATTATAACATGCTATGAGTTATTGGCGAATGAGAATAGATCAGCTCGATACCAACGCGCGAATAACGCCAATACCCCGTGCGGTGGTACTCGATTGATCTCGTTTCACGGCCGATTCTCCGCTGAATTGATCCACCCTGAGATCATTCGGGGAGTATCACGCGCACCGTCGTCGGGCCGCCCGGCTTGCTATCAATACTCAACTCGCCCTCGTATATTTCGGCCAATTGCTGCGCCAGCACGAGGCCCAGGCCCGTGCCTTGCTGCTCGTACAATTTCCGATCAAACTGCGCGTAGGCGCCCACATTCGCGATTTGCTCAGCGCTCATCCCATGACCGCTATCAGTAATCCATAACTGAAAGTAATGATCCTGGCTAAAGCTGGTCACCTGCACCGAGCTGCCAGCCTTGGAATACTTGAAGGCATTGTCCGTCAATTCCTCGACGATCTTCACGAAATGCTCTTCAAGGATGCGGGCGCGCGTCGATTGCGCATCCACCGAGAGATCGGCTTCACGTTCGGCGTGTTTAGCCACTCGTCGCGCCACTGCCTCGATCACGCCACCCGCCTCGGTGGTCGAGCTGGCTCGCATCTGGGCCAGTGCCTTGTCATCTGAGCGGAACACGGCGAGCAGAGCATACAGCAAAGAATTCTGCACCAACCGATTAAGACGCTCGGCAGACTGATACATGAGGTCCGCCAAAACATGAATCTCTTCGTTCTGAGGGCCGGTGTATCTTTCTCGAAGCAACGCCGATCCCGCCAGAATGCCGGTCAGGGGCGTGCGCAGCTCATGCGGCAGCGCCGCGGTGATGTTTTGCCGCAGCTCATCCAGTTTCTTCTGGAATTGCTGGGCGATGATACTCTGGCGTGCAAACCTCGATTCGATGGCGTTGTACAAATCGGCCGGGAAAAAAGGTTTGGTCAGGTAATCATCGGCGCCAAGGTCCATGCCTCGCCGTATCTCCGGCCGGTTCGTCCTGGCAGTCAGAAAGATAAAGGGGATTGTCGCAATCACGGGATCGCGGCGCAGTTCATCCAGCAGGTCATAGCCGTCCATCTTCGGCATCAGGATATCGGAAATAATCAGATCGGGGAGCTGCTCCCGCGCCAGCTGGAGGCCGCTCAAGCCATTGTCGGCGCACAACACCTTGAAGCCTTTCACTTCCAATAAATCGCGGAGGATTTCTCGGATGTCAACTTCATCTTCAACGACGAGAATTCGTTTCATGTAGCAGCCTCGATGGTAGCCGTTTCAACCCGGAGGATGATATTGCCAACGTATCATCCGATAGATCGTACGCCCGATCAGAAACTATTGACCGTTTGAGATTGTACCCTGATTGACTAAAAAAAACACTTCCAGGTAACCGCTTGCGTTCCCAGTAGAACGGCAGATTAGAAAATCGAAACCCGTTCCTTCTGCATGTTATAATTACCAACTGCGTTCGCTGGCAATTAGCGGTCAGCGATCAGCATTCAGCAATCAAAGATCGAAAATCAGAGATTGAAAATGGCTCAAGACAAAATCATCGTGCGCGGCGCGCGCACCCACAACCTCAAAAACATCAACGTCGATATCCCCCGCAACCAGCTGGTCGTCATCACCGGACTGAGCGGCTCAGGCAAATCATCTTTGGCTTTCGATACGATCTTCGCCGAAGGCCAGCGCCGCTACGTCGAATCGCTCAGCGCGTACGCCCGGCAGTTCCTCGGTCAGATGGAAAAGCCCGACGTCGATCAGATCGAGGGCTTGAGTCCCGCCGTGTCGATCGATCAACGCGGCGCGGGCAGCAACCCCCGATCGACGGTCGGCACCGTCACCGAGATTTACGACTACCTGCGCTTGCTCTACGCCCGCGTCGGCATTCCACATTGCCCCGTCTGCGGGCGCGAAGTCCAGCAGCAAACCTCCGATCAAATTGTCGATGCGGTGGCCGCGCTGCCCGAGGGTCGCCGCATTCAAATCCTCGCGCCGCTGATCAAAGATCGCAAGGGCCATCATCAGCAAATCTTCGAAGACATCCGCAAGGCGGGTTACGTCCGGGTGCGCGTCGACGGCACGATCTATGACGTGAATGAGCAAGTCGAACTCGACCGTTATAAGAATCACACGATCGAAGCCGTGGTCGATCGCCTGGTGATCAAAGCCGATCTGGAGCGCTCCCGACTGGGCGACTCGATCGAAACGGCGTTGAAACTGGGCGACGGCGCGGTCATCATCAACGACATCACCGACAAAGAGCCGATCGATCACGTCTACAGCGAGCGCTTTGCCTGCGCCTACGATGGCACCAGCCTGCCCGAAATCGAGCCGCGCACGTTCTCGTTCAACACGCCGCACGGCGCCTGCGAAACGTGCCAGGGCCTCGGCACCAAAATGGAGATCGATCCGGAACTCATCGTTCCGAATCCGACTCTCTCACTGAACGACAACGCCATCGCGGCGATGGAATGGCGCTTTGACGAACGGCACGACGAGGAAAAATACTATCACCAATTATTGAGAGCCGCCGCGGCGTATTACCACATCGATATGGCTATGCCCTTCCAACAACTGAGTCCCGCCCAGCGCGATATTATTCTCTATGGCAGCGGCGACGAGAAAATTCCCATCCATTATCAAAACCGAACGGGCGATCAGCGTATCTACCAGACGACGTTCGAGGGTGTGATCAATAATCTGCGCCGCCGCTACATGGAATCGACCAGCGACTATATTCGCAGCAAGATCGAATCGTACATGTCGCATGTCGCCTGCCCTACCTGCCAGGGCAAGCGACTCAAGCCCGCTGCCCTGGCCGTCACGGTCGGCGGCAAAAACATTGCCGAAGTCACTGCGCTGCCGGTGGTGCACGCGCTTGAATGGGTCAAAGCACTGCGCGGCAACAAGGCAACTGGCGCGCTGCCGCTGACACCGCGTCAGGCCACCATTGCCAAACAGATTCTAAAAGAGATCAACGGGCGATTGCAATTCATGGTCGATGTCGGTCTTGACTATCTAACCCTCGAACGCACGACCGGCACGTTGTCCGGGGGCGAGGCCCAGCGCATTCGTCTGGCAACGCAAATTGGATCGCGACTCACCGGGGTGTTGTATGTGCTGGATGAACCGAGCATCGGCTTGCATCCACGCGATCAAGCCCGCTTGATCAAGACGCTGCAATCGATGCGCGATCTCGGCAACTCGGTCCTCGTCGTCGAGCATGACGAAGACACGATGGAAGCCTCCGACTGGATCGTCGATCTCGGCCCCGGCGCAGGCGAGCATGGCGGACGCGTGATCTTCGAAGGAACGTATGCTCAAATCCTCAAAGACAAGACTTCACTGACGGGCGGTTATCTATCCGGCCGCTTGCGAATCGAAGTTCCCAAAGAGCGACGTCCTGGCAATGGCCAATGTCTCGTCGTGCGCGGCGCCGCCGAGAATAATCTCAAGAACATCGACGTCGAAATTCCGCTGGGCAAATTCGTATGCGTCACGGGCGTCTCGGGATCAGGCAAATCAACTTTGGTGGTGGAAGTGCTCTACAAGCGCCTGGCGCAGTTAATCAACGGTTCGCACGAGCGGGCCGGCAACAACTCCGGCGTCGAAGGGATCCAACACATCGACAAGATCATCAACATCGATCAGTCGCCCATCGGCCGCACGCCGCGCTCGAACCCGGCGACGTACACCGGTTTCTTCAACGAGATCCGCGATCTGTTTACCGAACTGCCCGAATCGAAAGTGCGCGGCTACAAGCCGGGCCGCTTCTCGTTCAACGTCAAGGGCGGACGCTGCGAAGCGTGCGAGGGTCAGGGCCAGATTCAGATTGAGATGCAGTTCCTGGCGGACATGTTCGTCGTCTGCGACGTGTGCCACGGCGCGCGTTACAACCGCGAGACGCTGCAAGTTCGCTACAAAGGCAAGAACATCGCCGAAGTATTGGACATGACGGTGAGCGAAGGACTGGAGTTCTTCGAGAACATTCCGCTGCTGCAGCGCAAACTGCAAACGCTGGAAGACGTCGGTCTGGGTTACATTCGATTGGGCCAGCCCGCGCCGACCCTGTCGGGCGGCGAAGCGCAGCGCGTCAAACTCAGCCGTGAACTCAGCAAACGGGCGACCGATCACACGCTGTATGTTTTGGATGAACCCTCGGTCGGGCTGCACGCCGCCGACGTGCACAAGCTGATCGACGTGCTGAATCGATTGGTCGATGCCGGCAACACCGTCTTGATTATCGAGCATCACCCGGACATCATCAAAGTGTCCGACTGGTTGATCGATCTGGGACCGGAAGGCGGCGAACGGGGCGGCAGCATCGTGGCCGTGGGCACACCGGAACAAATCGCAGCCCACAAAGATTCGTATACCGGACAGTTCTTGAAGAAGCATCTGCAAGCCAGGCGGTGATACCGTAGCCACTTGTAGGCCGTCTCAAAAATGTGGCGATTGGCAGGATCAGGTGTCACATTCGATACGGGTAAGTTGATCTAGCTTGTGCTACAATCTTGTGGTAGAATGAATTACATTCACGTTAACCTTTGCGCCAGTCATGGAGATTCTAATCTATCCACTGGATAGGGTTGTTACAACCCTTCGAACGAGCGTGGTTCGCCGCGAAGGGAAAAATATTAGCTTTTAGCTGAAAGCGACCAGGCTTCCTGGTCGCTTTTTTGTCGCACCTTACCGGCGATTTGCGATCGCCGTCAAAACTCATCAGGAGCAGAAGCCATGTCAGAATCCAAGAATCCCTTTGAAATTGCTCAAGCCCAGTTCGAACAGGGCGCGGATCTCCTCGGTTTACCCGAAGACGTTCGCGCGCTCCTGCGCTGGCCGTTGCGTGAATTTCACTTCCGCATTCCGGTCAAAATGGATGACAGCACGACCAGGGTCTTTACCGGTTTCCGGGTGCAGCACAATGACGCGCGCGGCCCAAATAAAGGCGGCATTCGCTTTCACCCGAATGAAACCATCGATACCGTCCGCGCGCTCGCGATGTGGATGACGTGGAAATGCGCCGTGGCCGATATTCCACTCGGCGGCAGCAAAGGCGGCGTGATCATCAACCCGGCTACACTTTCGGTCAGCGAAAAAGAACGGCTGTGCCGGGGCTGGGTCGATCAGATGTGGAAGAACGTCGGCCCGCGCATGGATGTGCCCGCGCCCGACGTCGGCACAACGCCTCAAATGATGGCGTGGATGATGGACGAATACAGCAAACTCACAGGCAACTATGCGCCGGGCGCCTTCACCGGCAAGCCGGTCGATATGGGCGGCTCGCTGGGCCGCACTGAGGCAACCGGTTATGGTGTGATCTTTACCGTGCGTGAAGCCATGAAGCACCTGGGCATCGATCCGAAGAGCAGCGTAGCCGCTATTCAAGGTTTTGGCAACGTGGCGCAGTATGCGGCCATCGGCTTCAAGGAAATCCTCGGCGGCAAAGTCGCGTGCGTGTCCTGCTACGATCTCAATGATCGGAAACCATATACGTATTCGCACCCCGATGGGGTCGATCCCAAATTCCTGCAATCGATCACGGATCAGTACGGCACGATTGATGCGGCCAAAGCCAAAGCGGCCGGTTATCTCCAGGAACATGAAATGGCCTGGATCGATAAGGAAGCCGATGTGTTGATCCCCGCCGCGCTCGAAAACATGCTCACGGCTGAGACGGCGCCGCGCATCCACAAACGCATGCAGATTATCGCCGAAGGGGCGAATGGCCCTACAACGCTCGAAGGCGATACGATCATCAAAGAGCGCGGTCTCTTCGTCATCCCCGACTTTCTGTGCAATGCCGGCGGCGTGACCACCTCCTACTTCGAGTCCGTGCAGAATGATATGAACTTCTACTGGCACCGGGATGAAGTTTTGGAGCGGCTCGACCACAAGATGACCAAAGCCTTCCAGGACGTACTGGAAATGTCGATCGGACGCAAAGTCCACATGCGTGACGCGGCCTATCTCGTCGCCATCGACAAGGTGGTGCGCGCGATGCGCTTGCGGGGTTGGGTGTAGTTGAGGCTTGAGACCCGACAGGGTCTGCGTGAAGCAGCCAGCCGGGTCGACAATCCATTGAAGCGCGGAGCGACGTAATCTTAGCTCCGCGCTATTTATTTCCGGGTCTTCCGGCCACAACGGAAACAGCACAGCGTCTCGCCCAACCCAGAAGAACCTCAATTCCAAGTGGGCAGGCCGCGAGCGTGGCGCAAATTGCTCCGCGGCAAATTGCCTGAAAGCGTGATAAGATTACGGCATGCTCGAACCGATTTCAGATGCTCCCAACATCGTCACCGTCTATTTACAGATCGCGCAGTATCCCATCCTCGCGCAAACGATCCGCCAGCGCATGCGCGAGGAACTCTTCCGCCGCGGCATCATCACCGAGGCACGCCTGGAAGCCGAGGTGGAAGATAAAGCGGTCCTCTCCCAACAGCGCGAAGGCTTGATCGATCCTTACGTGCAGGAAGACGAGGAAATCTGGCTGCAGCGCAAGCGCGCCATCCGCGATCATCTGACCGACTTTTACTTCGCCTACAACCTGCCGCTCGACTTTCTGCAGTCCATCGTCAATGAACTGCTGGCACGGCGCATGGGCCATCCGGCGACGACGGAACTGCGCTTCAACCCCGAACTCGCGCCGCTCGATATGCTGCTGACCAAGGCTCAGCAATATGAGGCCATGCCCGAAGATTCACGCGCCAGGATCCTCCATCATCTTGAAGAGATCATCGTCGTCCTGATCAAGACCATGATCAGCGATCAGTTGGGCTTCATTCGTATTGCCAAAGGCTGGTTCGGCGTCGAGGATTTCCAGTTCATTCGATCGCGCCGCATCGGCAACGGCAAGATCGGCGGCAAAGCGGCGGGCATGCTGTTGGCCTACAAAATCATGCAAAAGGCTGCGCCGGAACTGGCCCGTCAGATTAACTTGCCCGACTCGTACTTTATTGGCGCAGATGTGTTCTACGACTTCATCTCGCTGAACAATCTGGAGTACAACCAGAAATATCGATCGGCCGAGGAGATCCGGGCAGAATATCTCGATACACGGGCCGCTTACGAGCAGGGTCGCTTTCCGGAAGAAGTCGCCGACCGGCTGCGCGCCATTCTCGAACGCGCGGGCAAGCGACCGCTGATCGTTCGTTCGTCGAGCCTGCTGGAAGATAACTTCGGCACGTCGTTCGCGGGCAAATACGAAAGTTACTTCTGCCCCAATCAGGGCACACCGAAAGAGAATCTACGCGCCCTGTGCACCGCCATTCGCCGCATCTACGCCAGCGTGTACAGCCCCAACGCTTTGTTCTATCGCAAACGCATGGGCTTGATCGACTACGATGAGCGCATGGCGATTTTGCTGCAAGAAGTCCAGGGGCAGCAATATCAATGCTACCTTTTCCCGGCGTTGGCCGGCGTGGCTTTCAGCCGCAGCCCGATCGTGTGGAATCCGCGCCTGCGCCGCGAAGAAGGCTTCATGCGGTTGGTGCTGGGCCTCGGCACCCGCGCCGTCAATCGCGTGGCCGATGATTACCCGCGCCTCGTCACGTTGAGCCATCCTACTCTGCGCCCCGAAAATTCATCGGACGCGATCCGGCACTATTCGCAACACCAAATCGATCTCATCGATCTGGCCGGCAATGAGTTCACCACCCTGCCGGTGAAAGAAGTGATTGACCTGGATTTTCCGCCGCTGCGCTGGGTGGCATCGGTCGACGAAGACGACACGTTGATGCCGCTCATGTCGCTCGGACCGCACGTCTCGCCCGATCGGCTCGTGCTGACCTTCGATAATCTGTTGCAACGCAGCGACTTTGTACGGTTGATGAAGGGCACGCTGTCGACGCTCGCCACGCATTACGAAGCGCCGGTCGAATTGGAATTTGCGGCAACGCCTGCTCCTAACGGCTCGAGCGTAACGCTGCATCTGCTGCAGTGCCGCCCGCAGAGCGCGCTGCGTGAGGAAATCACTCTGCCTGTGCCGGTCGATTTGAAACCTGAAGATCGCCTCTTCATCGCCTCGCGGATGGTGCCGCAGGGACAGGTCAGCAACGTCGAGTACGTCATCAGCGTAGAACCCATGCACTACAGCAAAATATCGGATAACCGCCGATTGGAAATTGCGCGTGCGATCGGGCGGCTCAACAAAGTCCTGGAGAACAAAAACTTTATCATGCTGGGGCCGGGCCGCTGGGGATCATCCAACCTGGAGCTGGGCGTGCCGGTCGGGTATGCCGACATCTACAATTCGCGCGCGCTGATCGAACTGGCCGTCGCGCAAAAGGGCGTGACGCCGGAACCATCCTACGGTACGCATTTCTTTCAGGACCTGGTCGAGGCGCAGATTTATCCCCTGGCCATTTATCCGGGCGAACCGGGTGATCTGCTCAATCAGAGTTTTCTCGATCAGGCCCAAAATCATTTGGCGCAACTCCTGCCCAACGACCCCGTATGCGATGATTGTCTCAAAGTAATTCGCATTTCGGCAGAACGGCCCGAACATCACCTGGAAATATCGATGGACGGCGAACGCGCGGTGGCGTACCTGACGAAGGCACATGTGGAAGAAAAGAAACCAGACGAAGGGCCAGGGCTCTACTTTCCACGCGCGGACAATGAATGAAGTTGCGCGAGAAAATGAAGCGAAAAAGAAATCGGGTTTCCGGCTCCTGCGGAGCAAGCGAAACCCGATTTCGTATTTCAGAGGTCGAAAGGCCGAGCCACGAGATCGGTGTTCTAAGCTTGTCGTTGCAATCCCCACTGCGCGTGTTCCGCAATAATCGGATCCGGATCAGTCGCCAGCTTCTTCAACGCCACGCGCGCTTCATTCGACCCCCAATTGCCCAGCGCCACCGCCACATTCCGCAATAAGCCGCGCCGTTTCGATCGAAGGATCGGCGTGCCCGCAAAACGCTGCTGGAAATCAGCCTCAGTGAGTTGAGCCAGATCGATCAATTTCGGCGCGGCGCGATCGATGTTCAGCGGGTAAAATGCTTGCGCCTGTGTAGGCTTAGCGAAGCGTGTCGGCCACGGGCACACGTCCTGGCAGATGTCGCAGCCGAAGATGCGATTGCCTATTAGCGGTCTCAACTCCAACGGGATCGATCCGCGCAGCTCAATCGTCAGGTAGGAAATACACCGGCGTGCATCCAAAACGTACGGGCTTGGAAAAGCATGGGTGGGGCAAGCGACGAGGCAACGCGTGCAGTTGCCGCAACTGACCTTCGTCTGCGGTCGATCGATTTCCAGATCCAGATCGGTCAATACTTCGCCCAAAAACAACCACGATCCTGCACGTGGATTTATCAGGCACGTATTCTTGCCGATGAAGCCCAGCCCTGCCATTTGCGCCCAGTCGCGTTCCAACACCGCACCCGTATCGACGTAGACTTTGGTGCTTGGCATGGCGCGAAGCGCGCCAGTACGACCAGATTCCTCGCGCACAAATCTTGCCAGTTCATTCAAGCGCGGCAGCATGAGATCGTGATAGTCAACGCCCCAAGCATAACGTGCGTTCAACCCGCGTGATGGATCGTGCATCACCGCAGCGGGCAGCGCCAGAGTATAGTGACTCAGCCCAACGACGATCACGCTGCGCACACCGGGCAGCACACACCGCAGATCGGAGCGCCGATCAGGATCGCGCGCCATGTAGGCCATCCCGCCCAGCATGCCGGCGGACACCCATTCGGCGTATTCTCTGGCATGGGTCGCGCTGCCCGCGGGTGCAATGCCGACGAGATCAAAGCCCAGCTCAGTTGCCTGCGCCCGGATGCGGTCTGTCAGATTCATGCGGTTATTCTACCATGCCATCAATCTGAAAAACATCCGCGCCACACTGGATCGGTGGCGCGGAAAACTACGCCGGCTATTCGATTAACCCTGAGCATTCAGAACATATGCCGTTTCATCAACTCACAATACCCTGCGCGACCAGCAACTCCGCATTCAAGATCGATCCGCCGGCCGCGCCACGAATCGTGTTATGCGACAGCACCACAAACTTCACATGGAACAATGGGTCTTCGCGCACGCGGCCGACCACGGTCGTCATGCCCTTACCGGCATCGCGATCTTTGCGTGGCTGCGGTCGATCGGCTTCCGAGCGAACTTCGATAACACAGCGCGGCGACGAAGGCAGTGTCTGCACGATCGACGGCGCTTTGAAATCAGCCATCGCCTGCGCCGCTTCGCGCGGCCCGATGGGTCGATCGAACTCGAGCGAGACGCAGACGGTGTGACCGTCGATGACCGTCACGCGATTCGTGTGGGCTGAAATCTTGATGGACGCATCGACGACGTGCGATTCATTCAGCTGGCCCAACATCTTGCACGGTTCCGATTCGACCTTGGATTCTTCGCCTGAAACGTAGGGAATGACATTATCGACGATGTCGAGCGAAGCCACGCCGGGATAGCCCGCACCCGACAACGCCTGCATCGATACGACGAACGCGCGCCGGATACCGAAGGCGTCATGCAGCGGCCGAAAGGCAATCGTGAAGCCGGTCGACGTGCAGTTGGGATTCGTCGCGATGAAGCCGCTCCAATGGCGCTGCCGCCGCTGCACGTTGATCAGCGCCGTGTGATCAGGATTGACCTCAGGAATAAGCAGCGGCACATCCAGCTCCATGCGATACGACGACGCATTTGAGCAGACGCCGTGACCCGCCCGGGCAAACGCCGGCTCAATGGCTTTGGCCTGATCGCTCGGCAAGGCCGAAAAAGTGATGGCGGCATCCAGACCCGGTTCCGTCGGAACTACACGCATCGAGCGCACGTAATCCGGCATCGGCTCATTCAGCACCCAGCGACAAGCATCGCCATAGATCTGACCCACCGTGCGATCAGAACCGGTCAGGGCCGTGACTTCAAACCACGGATGCTTATCCAGCAGCTGCACGAAGCGTTGGCCGACAGCGCCCGTCGCACCCAAAACAGCAACTTTGATTTTCGACATGATCTCTCCTTGTCGTATTACGTATTACGTATTGCGTGTTGCGTAAACCCTGCCAATGGAATACGCCGTCTGCAATACGATTAGCTCACAATCAATCGGTGAATCGCACGCACGGCTTCATCTGCGTCTTTGGCATCGACGATCAAACTGATGCTGCATTCGCTCGAGCCTTGCGCAATGGCGATGACGTTGATGCCGTGCGTGCCAAGGGCGGTGAAAATGCGACCGGCGATGCCCGGAGTGTGTCGCATTCCGGCGCCGACCGCCGTGACGATAACCACATTTTCCAGCGCGATCACAGCGTCGATATTCTGCTGTTCCAGCTCGCGGCGGAATTCGTCTTGTAACGCAGTCACTACCGTCGGCGTGGAGGCCGCGGGCACGGTGAAGCAAATGCTCTGTTCCGAAGACGCCTGCGTGATCAGCGAGACGCTGGTGTGCGCGTGCGCCACCGCGCCGAAAGTCCGCGCCGCCACGCCGGGCACGCCCAGCATACCGCGTCCTTCGACGGTCAACATCGATTGTCCACGAATCACCGTCACCGCCTTGATCACGCCGCCGTGTCCATTATCACGCACGATGCGTGTGCCAGGCTGCGACGGGTTGAAAGTGTTCTTGATCCATAATGCGATGCCGTGTTCGATCACAGGCCGGATCGTTTTAGGATGCAGCACCTTCGCGCCATAGTAAGCTAACTCCGAAATCTCGCGGAAGGTCAGTTCGGGCAACGTCTGTGCCGCAGGCACAATGCGCGGATCAGTGGTCATGACCCCATCGACATCGGTCCAGATCCACACCTCGTCGGCGTCGAGCGCCACGCCGAGCAGCGCGCCGCTGTAATCACTGCCGCCGCGTCCCAGGGTGGTCACAATGCCTTGCGGCGTTGCGCCGATGAAACCGGTCACGATGGGCACGACGCCGCTATCAAGCAAAGGATTGAGCCGGGCCTGCGTATGAGCGCGAGTGAGATCGGCATTGGGATTGGCCGATTGGTAATTCGCATCGGTAACCACCAGCTCGGTCGATTCGATCGGCTCGGCCTTCAAACCCGTCGAATTCAAATAGGCGGCGATCAGTTGAATGCTCATGCGCTCACCCAGCGAACTAATCGCATCGAGGGCGCGAGCCGAGGCCTCGCCCAACACGTTGACCGCGTGACACAGCGATTCGAATTCGGCGACGTAGGCTTCAACCACGCTGCGCGGCTTTTGCAGCAACGCGGAATCTTTCAGCAGGTTGTCCAGCGCCGCAAAGTGCTTGTTTCGCAGGTCGCGCGCGATCGAGCGGAAGGCAGCCGCGTCGCCCTCGGCCGCCGTGTGTGCGCCCTTCAGCAAAGCATCGGTCACGCCGCTCATGGCCGACGCCACGACGACGAGCCGCGGCCAGTCCGTGTGTGCCGATCGAATGATGTCCGCCGTCTTGCGAATCGCTTCGGCATTGCCAACTGAAGTACCGCCAAACTTCATCACGAGTGTTTTCATCATCGGCTCCTTTTAGAGCAAGTTCCAGTTTGGTTTACGAGCCTGTCATTCCGAGCAAAGCGAGGAACACATGCGGTGCAGTGCTCCCGTCTCTGCCACTGCCGGAGAGACCCTTCGCTCCGCTCACGCCATACCCGCGCTTGCAGCGCGGTGGCGCGTTAGGCGGGGTGACACCGTAAATAAAAACGCGGAGCCGTTTGGCTCCGCGTCGATTTGATAAACCTATCCACTTACATCCACGACGAAGCAACGGCCACCCGGTGGGGTGTCGTGGTCATCATAGTGCCAGTGGACATGGTGCGCGTCTGAAAAATCATGGGCGAGAGTTTATCACAGTTTGGTCGATTGCGTCAAGTGCAATTTGTAGACCCAGGCGCTCACCAAGACTTTGCGGCAGGGATGAAAAGCGGCGTGCTATAATCATCGTAGCCAAACTTAAACAGGAGACTCCCATGCAAACATGCGCCAGACCGTGCTAAAATGGCGCACAACGTGCCTGCAATGGAGAACCCTGATGAACGAGAAAAGTGCCGCCGAAGCGCTGCTGGCTGAAATGTACAGTCGGGCTAAAGCCCAATTTGGCAGCGCCGTCAAAGCGTACTGGTTTTACGCCAGCGAGGTGTGTCCCGGCTGTCAACGTCCGGTGGATACCTGGCGACACAAAAACCGAGAGGCGCTGTCGCTCAATGCCTTCATCTACCGCGAGCGCGGCGTGCTGATCGGGTACCTGCTGTGCGAGCGGTGCGCCAGGGACATCTTCCGCGCAGCCAAGAAGCATCCGTATCAGCAGACGCCGCTGCACACCACCATCGAGCAGAATTTGATCGCCGCCTATCAGCACCATATGGCGTCGCTGGATGCATAGCCGCCGCAGGATCAGTACGCCAATCATACCACCTCAGTGATAGCGATGATACGCGTACCCGGCGAATAAGACAAGCAGCTTTGATGAACGAAGCCGTTTGTACTTGACTTGGATTGAGTTGGGGCTATACTACATTCCAGATATAAGCCGTTGGGCGGCTTGTTTTATAGTTGAGCGTCAGGTTTGACGTTTGCCATCGTGGTGGGTGCTACGCGGCTGACGCCGGGGCCGTTGGGCAGCCCCACACAACGAAAGACGCCGACTGACACAGCAATTTGGAAATCAGTAAGCAATCTTCAACCCGTCGCCCTCCACATCCACTTTGATCTTCGCTCCCGCCGCTCTCCACATCGGGGATAGTGCGGTGAGCAACTTCAGCGGGAGTTGCGAAAGCCTTGTGCTTAATTCGCTTATCGCGCGGGGTATTTTCGGGTTTTGATGTACAATGATAATATAGGTGAAGTGCAATGCCGACCGTGCTTGAAGCTGGCCCGTACAGTTTCATCTTTTTCAGTTCCGACCGAGGCGAACCTCCTCACATCCATATCAAACGTGAGCGTCGAATCGCCAAGTTCTGGCTGGACCCGGTCGTACTGGCAAAGAATCGGGGCTTTCCGGGACATGAGTTGAACCGCATCGCACGATTGGCTGCAGAACATGAGTCAGTCTTGTTGGAGGCTTGGCATGAGTACTTTGCTGCTTGAAGTCGAACCGACTGCGGTTGAAGCGGTCGTGACCGAGGACGACCTGACAGTTTATCTCGCCGATGGCCGCCGTATTGCAGTGCCTTTGGCCTGGTATCCGCGCTTGCTCCATGCGTCTGCGGTGGAGCGACAGTATTGGCAATTGTTGGGTGAGGGTTATGCCATTGAATGGCCTGACCTGGATGAGCACATTGGCATCGAAGGCTTACTGGCTGGCCGCCCCAGCGGCGAGAGTCCGCAATCGCTTAAGCGCTGGTTGGATTCACGGCGCGCCAAGACCGGCGACAGCGCCTGACGCGAAACAATGTCACACGTAACGCGAGAAGCCGCTGATAGTATCAGTCGGCTTCTTGCGTTTTCAAATCTGCAATCAGAAATCCGCAATCTTCAATCCCTTTCCTTCCACATCCACAATCACCTTCGCTCCCGCTTGCGGATTCTTCTCCAGCAAGTAGTCAGCCAGCGGCTCACGCACGTACTTCTGAATGATCCGCCGCAGCGGGCGCGCGCCCCATTCAGGATGATCGTTCTTGGACAGCAGCCACGTTCTGGCCGCATCCGTTACTTCGATTGCCAGACCGCGTTCGCCCGCCAACTTCACTTCCTTCTTCAGCAGCAAATCAAGCACTTTGCGCAGCGCCTCGGGCGACATGGAGTTGAACATGATGATCTCGTCGAGCCGATTTAGAAACTCCGGGCGGAAATGCTCCTTCACGGCCTCCATCGCCAGTTCGCGCGATCGATCGCCCAGTGACAGATCGACTAAGAATTGCGCGCCGAGGTTGCTGGTCAAAATGATCACCGCATCGGAGAACGCGGCCACGCGCCCCTGCCCGTCCGTCAAACGGCCCTCGTCCATCACTTGCAGCAGCACGTCGAGAATGCGCGGGTGCGCCTTCTCGCACTCGTCGAACAAGACCACGCAGTACGGCGTCTGCCGCACGCGATCGGTCAACTGGCCGCCGCCTTCAAACCCGACGTAACCGGGCGCTGCGCCGATCAATCGATTGAGCGAGTCTTCCTGTTGATACTCGGTCATGTCGAGCGTGATCAAGTTGTCTTCGCTGCCGAACATGAACTCAGCCAGCGCCTTAGCCAATTCCGTTTTGCCGACGCCGGTCGGGCCGAGGAACAAGAATGATCCGATCGGGCGCTTGGGATCTTTCAGCCCGACGCGCGCGGTCTTCACCGCGCGACTGATCGCCAACACCGCTTCGTCTTGACCGATGATGCGTGACTTCAAATACTCGGCCATCGCCGCATACTTGGTGCGCTCATCCTGGCCGAGTTTGCTGGCCGGGATACCCGTCATCTGACTCAGAGCCAGCATCACATCATCGGGATCAACCGTCGCATCCGGCCTGGCATCGGGCTTGTAGGCCAAATCTTTTTGAGTGGACATGCGGACCAGCGCACAGGCGCGATGCATCAGTTGCGCCGCTGCACCCGGCAGCGCATTCGACGAAAGATAGCGCGAGGCCATCACCGCAACCGTCGAGGGCGAACTCGACGCGATCGTCAACGTATACTCGGTTTCAAATTTCGATTTGAGCGCATTCAAAATGGCGCTGGTTTCTTCGATCGTGGCGGGCGGCACATGCAGCCGATGCACGTTGCTGCCGAGCTGCTTGAGGCTCTCGTTGTATTCGGTCTCGGTGGCCGTGCCGATCACGATCGGATCAATATTGAGAAACGCTTTCTGCACGATGGCCTGCACCTGCGGCGCGATCGAGCGCTCGAAGAAGCGCGCCACATTCGGCAGGAATAAGCAGCCGCCCGCCGATTGCTTCACGCCCGAGCGCAGCGCCTCGATCGGATTGTCGAGCAGCGCCGATTCCGCAATCTCAATCATCGAAGTAATGGCGCGTGGACCTTTGCCTTCGGCGATCAACAGCGCCAGGCTGTACGCCAGCGATCGACGCCCGCTGCCCGCCGGGCCAATCAGCAGTAGATGCCGTGGTCCCGCTAGCGACAGCAAGCTCATCAACTCACGCAGCAAATTCTCGCGGAAATAAACCGCCGTGACTTCACCCGATTTCGCCTCTGCCACCCAGTCGCGCGTAGTCATCTTGCGTGCCAGCGTGCGATCTTTCAAGTAAGTCGTCAGCGCTGCCGGCGTGATGCCGCGCGCCTGTAACAAACCCGCGGTGCTGATGCCGCGCTGCGACAACGAACTCAGCAGATGCTCGCTGCCGATCCACACTTCGTCGGCCGCCTGCGCAATCGTCAGCGCATCGTCGATCGCCTGTAACAGCTCATCCGATAGATCGATCCGGCCGCCGCTGTCCAGCACAAAGCCGAAATCAGCCGGGCGGCCGTCACGCGCTTTGACCTGCGCCTCGGTCTCGCGATCGAGATCGGCGAGTTTGAAGCCGCGCTCGGTTGCGATCTTGTCGAGGATGCGGCGCGCCGAAGTATCGGGCGTGCGGATCAGGCCCAGCAAGACCATCTCCGGCATCAGCAGTCGCTTGCCCAGCGACGTCATGATCTTGGCCGAAGCGTTGAGAATGAGCGAGGCATGTTTGGACAGGAGATTTGGATTGAGAGTGCCCATAAGTAATCAACCGAGGATCAGGGATTTTTGATTAGCAACGAGGATAAGAGTAACACGAAAAGTAAGAAGATTCAAACAGGCTTTTGGACCATTTGTCCCGCAGCAAAAAGCAGAAACGGCTATAATAGAGTCTGAAGATCGGACCGATCAACATGACACTCCTGAACGTCATTCTCATCGTCCTGGCGGTAAGCGCCATTGGCTTATATGCGCGCGAACGGCGCAAAGCGAATACTCTCCGCGACGCCCTCGATCAATATGCGGCCGAAGCGACGGATCTCGCCGAGCAGCAGGCGCGCCTCGCCGCCCGCGCAGCGGCCATGATCGATGCGCCACCGCATTCGTTACTGGTGATCGATGCACGCGGCGCGATCGTGCAGGCCAACCGTCACGCGATCGCTCTGCTGGGCCACGATCTGATCGGCCAAACCGTCATCAAGACCACCCGGTCTTACGAAATCGACGCAGCGGCACAGGCCGCGCTCGAATCGCGACAACTGTATGAACGCCCGGTCACATGGAATGCGCGCTCGCTCTACGTGCGCGCCGTGCCCATCGGCGGGGGCGGCGCGGTACTGCTGCTGGAAGATCAGACCGAGTTGCAGCGATTGGGCCAGGTCAGGCGCGATTTTGTCGCCAACGTGTCGCACGAGCTGCGCACGCCGCTGGCTTCCATTCGATTGTTGATCGAGACGCTGCTGGCCGGGGCGAGAGATGATCCGGCCATATCGAGCCGGATGTTGAATCAAGTCATCGCCGAAGTGGATGCGTTGACCCAGCTGGCGCAGGAACTGCTCGATCTGTCGATGATCGAATCAGGCCAGCTGCCGATGAAGATCGCGTGCGCTAACGTCGGCGAGATGGTCGAAGAACAACTCATCCACTTCGAGCCACAGGCGAAGCAGAAGGGGATTGCACTGAAGAACTCGGTGCCCATCGAACTGGAAGCCGAGATCGATCAGAAGATGATCGGCCGCGTGTTGGGCAATCTGATTCACAACGCGCTGAAGTTCACGCCGGATGGCGGACAAATCACGATCGATGCTTCAGCCGGGGCCGGTAAGATCACAGTCTCCGTGGTCGATACCGGCGTCGGCATTCCGCGTGAGGATTTGCCCCGCATCTTCGAAAGGTTCTACAAAGTCGATCGGGCGCGCGGCAAAAGCGGCACCGGCCTGGGGCTGGCGATTGCGCGCCACGTCGTCGAGGCGCATGGCGGCCGCATCTGGGCTGAAAGTACGCCGGGCAAAGGCGCAACGTTTTACTTCACTCTGCCCGCTAACAGAAACCGGGCTTCTTGAAGAAACCCGGTTTCTCATTTAAGCCTCGAAGCGATAACCGACCCCGCGCACCGTCACGATCCGCTGTGGAGCCGCCGGATCACCTTCGATCTTTTCTCTCAGCCAGCGGATATGCACATCGACCGTGCGTGTGTCACCGGGATAATCGTAGCCCCACACTTGCTGCAATAACTGATCGCGACTGAGCACACTGCCGGCATTACGAATCAGCGCTGCCAACAAATCGAATTCCTTATGGCTCAAACGCAATTCCTCTCCGGCACGATAGGCTCGGCGGCCAATCAAATCCAGCGAAAGATCGCCCGCTTCCAGGCGCGTAGTCGTTTCGGGCGTCGTGCGGCGCAGCACGGCTCGCACGCGCGCCAGCAATTCGCCCAGACTGAACGGCTTGACGATGTAATCGTCCGCCCCGGTCTCCAGGCCCATAATCCGATCGACTTCGCCGCTGCGGGCCGTCAACAGAATAATCGGCGTGCGCTGCTCCTTGCGCAGGATGCGGCAGATCGATAGGCCGTCCAGCGTGGGCAGCATCACATCCAGCACAATCAGATCAAAGCTCTGCTCGCGTGCCAGTTCAAGCGCTTCGCCACCATCGCCACAAGATGTCACCTCATAGCCTTCACGTTGCAAGTTGTACGTCAGCGTTTCGCGCAAAGTCTGCTCGTCTTCGACGACCAGCAGCTGTTGTTTGCTATCAGCCATAGCCCTTCACTTTCCCGCTTCATCCAGCTCAAGTTGATTCAGGCACACTGAGTATAACCGATCTCGGCTGCAATCCGCAAGGAATGTTAATCAAGTTTAACGCATCCTTGAGACGGCTGCTCCGGGGGCGAATCGCCTGCAACTGGCTGACGCCTCCCTACTACTCAGCAATTCTCAATTTGGCATCTGGCGATTGAAATCGCGCCTGAAGGGCCTACCGCCGACCGTCGGCCTGCGCCGACGAAGCCCCGTCCACGTAGGTGGACGCTCAGCCAACGGCTCAAGACGCCATGCCCACCGCAATGCGGTGGCACCTGGCG